>JAITIZ010000260.1 GCA_031279215.1 Planctomycetaceae bacterium | reverse complement strand
CAGATTATTTGTTATGTAATCTGTTTAAATTTCCATAACTCTTTATTTTTAAGGAGAACGAAAATGAAAGTACGAATTTTTCATGCCTTTACGTTAGTAGAATTGCTTGTGGTGATTGCGATTATTGGTGTGTTAATTGCACTTCTATTGCCGGCGGTTCAGGCAGCGAGAGAAGCGGCAAGGAGAATGTCGTGTAGTAACCATGTCAAGCAACTTTCGCTTGCGATGCACAATTACCATGACACTAATAACGTTCTTCCGTTTGGAGCTCGTGGCGGTACGTATGGAGACTTTCGGCAAAACACGGGAATCAATTGGCGTGTTTCGATTTGGCCCTTTATTGAACAAACAGCGACTTTTCAACAACTCAGTTTTAGCAATCCGGCAACATTCAGCGAGACTGACGGTAATTGTGCCGGAAATGGAATCTTGAAAAATCTGGTGATTCCAACATTCGCTTGTCCCAGTTGTTACTGGAAACCAATTCATAAAACACTTTCCTACACTTTCGACGTTAAAAATCTTATGTTTTCCAATTATGTCGGAATTGGCGGTTCTTGTCCTGATCCAAATAATAATACAAACAATACTCTCCGACTCACTTATGGAACCATTGCAAACAACGGTGTTTTGACAATCAATACCAGTCGAATATTGGCTGATCTTACTGATGGAACATCCAATGTACTTATTATCGGAGAACAATCTGCGCAGGTTGGAGATGGACAGCCACATTACGCTAATTATGGCGGAGCTTGGTGTGGTGTCAGTTTAACCGGAACATTTGCCGACCTTGCTAAAAACAGTAACACTCCTCCTTACGATTCTCCTGCATCTGGAACTCCAATTGAACGTGCGGTTTATATGTCGGGAGTAACTTATGTTCATTTTGGAATTAATGATCCATCCCGAATGAATCTTGTACCGAGAGGCAGTACACCTGTTCCTACTGAAACTAGCGGAACAACAGACTATCAAGCATTAGTATCACACAATTTGAACACGCTGATTAGCTCTGCACATCCGGGCGGTGCTCAATTAGGACTCGGAGACGGAAGTGTACGGTTTTTTAGTGAAACAATGAAAACGGAAACTCTTCGTCAATTGTGCAGTATGAACGATGGTATTCCGGCTTCTGCTCCATAATAGTAACGTAAAACAAAAATTCAATTTAACTTTATTCAATACTGAAAGGAAAAAATTATGAAAACGAATATCAGAAAAAAAGGGTTCACACTGGTTGAACTTCTTGTGGTGATTGCTATTATTGGTATGTTAGTTGCTCTTCTGCTTCCTGCTGTTCAGGCGGCAAGAGAAGCCGCAAGACGAAGTTCTTGTACGAATAACATTAAACAAATCTTGTTGGGGTTACAGAATTACCACGATACCAATAATTCGTTACCGTATGGTATTGTTGATCATTATGGTAACTGTGCTGTTCGAATATTGCCGTTTATTGAACAATCGGTGATATTTGATATAATCGCACCAAAATTCAAAGTTGATTCAACTGACCCTGATGCGTTGACTGTTCAAAATTACGCAGGTAGTTCATATACACTGTATGGAGTGGATGTGGCTAAAGATGATGCGGGAAATTACATCGGAATGACGCTCATCAATACTTTTATTTGTCCATCTGATGGGACTGCTCGCGAACCTATTTCAACACACGAAGAATCAGGTTGGCCCAAAGCCTATCCAAGTTGTTACGCTGCATCCGGTGGTCCTTCACGTAGTGGATTTATAAATCAGTCCGCATGTCCCGCTTCGGCAACATGGTATTTGAATAATACTTCAGAATATACCGATGTTACCAAACAACCGGCAGGACCTTTTGGTCTTACTTTTGATATTATTACTTGTTTCAAAGAAATCCCTGATGGACTTTCTAACACAATCTTTTATGGTGAAATTCGTCCAGAATACTCTGGATTTGCGCGAACAGGTTGGCATATCACCGATATGAATGGTTATTCTAATACAGCAGTTCCACTCAACTATAAGAGTGAACGGCAAACAAAATACACGGATGGTGATCATGCTTGCGATTCCTGTTTCAGTTGGGCAACTGGATACGGTTTCAAATCCTGTCATTCAGGCGGTGTCCAATTTGGATTCGGAGACGGCAGTGTTCATTTCCTTTCCGAAACGATTAACTCGGAAACTCTCCGGTTACTCGGTGATCGCCGTGACGGAAAACCAGTTAGTATCCCATAATTGTACTGAAATAATACAAGATAATGTAATTTTTATTGGGTAATTACCATTTTCTCAACTTAAAATTTACCTTTTTAACATAAAATGATACGTTTATTTTCTACTTTACTATTACTTGTTGTTGTAATAACAGGTTGCGGATCGGGTATTCAATATATACCGGTTACTGGGACATTAACTATTGACGGAGTTCCAATGGAAGGAGTAACACTTAGTTTTCTCCCTGTTTCCGGCGGAACAACCGCTTCTGCAACAACAAACGCACAAGGTGAATTTTCCATAACTACTTCCGATCATAACGGTTGTATTCCGGGTGAATACAATATTATCGTTTTTAAACTCGAACAGAGCAAACCTCCTGCGGCATCACAAATATCGGTTGGTCCGCCTCTCGGTCAACCGGTAATCAAAAATCTGTTACCAACCAAATTTGCCAAAACGGAAACTTCCGGTCTTCATGCTGTAATAGAACAAAATATGAAACCGCTTGTACTTAATATTGAAACAAAATAATGAAATATATAAAAATTACCGCCTACGAAAATTATACTTTGGGCAGCATTATGACAACACAAAGTATATTGTAGGATTACGTTGGAAGTTGCGAAAATTTTGATGAAAAATATTATATATCATCGAAATATCGGCGGTTATAATGAAACTGATTTTTTGAATATTACTAAACTCTCATTACAGAAATGACAAATTATGTACAAAAATAATTTGTACAAGGGAACCGAGAAATTATCCTGAAGATGCGCTGTTTGGACGAAATCCATCACTTGCTGTTGTGAATCGTTTGTTGCGCACGAATATTTGAATCTCGGCATTAAATTTGATCCGCGTATTTCTGAACGATTTACCGGATTGCTTTTTCGCAATTGAACGGTTGGAGTCAAACAATTGCCAGTCCCGAACAATATACCGGTAATTCTTATATTATTGGTACGGGAACTATGCGTTTCATGAAATTGAATGCCGCCAATAAAATCATTTGGAAAAGTAA
>JAITIZ010000037.1 GCA_031279215.1 Planctomycetaceae bacterium | reverse complement strand
ATGCACGTTTTACGATTGAACACAATTTTATTTATAACAGGTTCATTGCTCTGGTATCTTGCCGCCGGATTGTTATTGTACGTTTTGATTGCGCCGGTGAATGTAAAATCAGGCGGCAGCGAATCGGTGCGCCGTCCGGTTTTGCGCGACGAAAAACAAAAAACGAAACTTCCGCCGGTAGCGGAATTTGCAACTGTCTGGCATACGCTGCTCCAACGTCCGATATTTGATCCACCGCCGCCACCGCCGCCAACAGTGATCAAACCAGATCCGCCGAAATTAAAAGCGCAACTGATGGCAACAGCCGTTGATCGCGGCGAACCGACGGCAATGTTCAAAATTCCTTCAGGAAAATATGTTACACTTAAATCCGGCGAAACATTTGAAAATGATTCCGGCACAGCACGCATTATCAAAATCGAAGGAAAACAAGTTACCATCCAATTCGACGGCTTCGATGATCAAATCACCATCAGTATGGGAAAATAAAAAATTTTTTTGACACTCCTCTCGACACGTCTTGCAATCACTACGGGTTTTTAATAAAATATCAAAAAATGTGTTTTTCGGAACATCAGATGGATGTTTTAGAAACTTTTTAATGACAGTATATTTATCCTATTTGAGACTTAACATGCGATTAAATCAAGCTTTAGCGTTTTTGACTTTTGGTGTCATCTTCGGATTTTTTGCTCAAACTACCATGGCATACTACAATCCAGAAATTGGTCGATTCATTTCACGCGACCCTATCGGATACGAAACAGAAGATGCCAATCTGTATCGGTATGTGGGGAATGCGGTACCCAACTTTTCAGATAATGAAGGGACTTGCCCGAACAAAATTAATGAATGTAATTTTCCTAAAAATTCCAGTTGTGGAAGTGACGAGGAATATAACCAGTTCTTAACATGGTATAACAATGAAATGAAACGTGGTCATAAATGGATGAAAGATATTCCAGTTTGTCCATGTACTGTAACTAAAAAAACATTAACTTTTCCGGCAATTTTTGGAAATCGAACTCGGATTAAATATTATGATTCAGGGGGAAAACGTATTCCTAATGCTACATGGGAAGAACCTGGTAAACCCACAGGTAATTATCATAAAGGGGCAGATTTTTGTATGAGATCGAAAAGTTTTGGAGGACATGCATCACAATGTTGTTACGACAAAAAGGGTAAACTCATTACAGAAGGAACTGGATCTGGTTCTGTTGATTATGTTGCTACAGGTGTTTTTACCTATACAACCCCTTGGGGTACTAGTCACCGTTCTTCTGATGTTCTTCCTGCCGATTGGGCAAACAGCCTTGATTGTGGTTCATTTGAAACATTTAGTGAGTTATACTTGTGTGCTCGTCCCCCCAAAAATGGTGATTGTCCATCGAATGCCGTTGATAGTGAGGGAAATAATGTAACTTCATCAAGGGGGAGTACAAATGGATGTGGGAAATAGCCTTTTCCTTTGAAGATGTTATTTTTAATTTTCTATTTTAACGAAATATTTGTGCCTATTTTAATATTTTTATTAGGGGTTAGCAAAAATAAATAGTTTGAGCAAATAAAGTTGATCACTTTTGATTTTTTAATTTTCGTACTTATGAATTTCTTTGTAAAAAGATCGATCATCTTCAAAGGAATGGAGAAATAGCGTATGGCAAACAGAACCATTACAAAAAAATGTGTAAAATTGGGAATATACGTTCTACTTATTTACCTTTTGTATGTTGTCCTTACAGGAGGAGGAATTGGTATTGAGCAGAGAATGAGTATCGTGGAAACCGATGAACCAAAACTCAATCTTTTACCTCATTATGTTAGAATAAGTTTACAAAAAAATTTTGTATCATGGGTTTATCCTTTTGCTTTTTACGTTTATAGAGAAACCTTTCCGGCTGATTGTTGTATTGAGATTAATAAGGAATTGTCACTTTCAATATCAAAAAATACGACAAATAACTGTGATGTAGTGAACATAAGGATTGATAGGGTTATAGTCAACGATATTGACAATCATCTAAAAAAAGTATTCAGTATTTCAGACTGTGACCATAATCTGGCGGTAATCAGTCCAGATTCAAAAAGAGTTGTTCTGAAAAATGTATTTGATAAATCTGCCGAATATAAGATAACTGTTGATATGAGGATTACGTATAGAGATGGTAATATTTCAAATGTAACTCAACAAATCAATATCTTACCGAAATTAGAAACAATAAAATTTTGTACAGGTTACTATGCACTACACACTTTGTTTGAATAGCATTTGTTTTAGTCGATCAAATAGCCTATAATTCGATTATGTCGCAGCAACATCATAAACGAAAAAATAAAACAGTAATTCAATCATCGAAGCAACGAAAGTTTCCAATTTTTGTATCTCTATTTGTTTTATTGTTGATTGGGATTATTACAATTATTCTTGTATTTTTATCTCATCGTCCCTTAAAAATAGTAGAACCTGTTGCTGTTAAACAATCTATTCCGCAACAAAAATCTGTTCCCCGTTATTCTTTCAAGAAATATTCGCGTAAAGCCAAAAGTTTGTATGAATTGGTTGGTTTTCCCGTTGCGAAAATAGCGGAAGTGGATATCGCGGAGATGAATCTTCTTTGTACTCAGAATTTACGAGACGGATACGGTATTGATATTAACCGTTGTCTTGCCAGACTTGATGAATGGGCAAA
>JAITIZ010000210.1 GCA_031279215.1 Planctomycetaceae bacterium | reverse complement strand
ACATTTTTCATTGTTAGACTCCTTATTTTATAAGGTTTCATTGAAATCATTGCAATTCGTTTGTCACAAAACAGGCGGCAAAAAAAGCAAATTGCAACCGATTAAGTTTCACAGTCTATCAAAAAAGTTTAAACTGTCAATTAAGGGTTTCGTCTTTTTTTGGAGAATTTTCAAAATATTTTAAAAATTTGGTGATATTTCGTAATTTACTGCGAGTTAACGGCGTGGGCTTGCCCCGCACTGTTGAATTTTAGGCACAAAGTGCGGGTAAACCCCGCCGTTAACTTGGTTATTAGAAATTCCCTTATAGTTAAACAAAAAGTAGGCAGCGTTTCGCCGAAAGGGCTTTTACTTGCCGATAGGCAACTTTGCCCGGTTTTCGGCTGGTCACCGTTTCCAAACCACTCGGCAACACAAATTGCCGTCCATCAACAAGGTTAAGTCGGCTACTTGAAAATTTTGTTTATTTTTGATAATATTTTAATGAATTTTTAATTTTGAACATGGAATACACAAAAGGGAACTTCTAAAAACCTTGCTTCTCAAATATTGCATCCTTACAAAATAAAGGCTTGAGAATATTTTTGGGGTCAAAAAATTAGGTTTTTAGAAGTTTCCAAAATTAACATAATTCTCATAATTTACAAATTCACCGCAAGTGAACGGCGTAGGCTTGCCCCGCGTTGTTAGACTTAACCAATAAAACACGGAGTGAACCCCGTCGTTAACTACTTGGTTGAAAATAAAAATTCCGCTGAAATAATTTTTTTTCATTACCAACCTTAATTAAAAAAACAATAAAAATTATGCAAAACTTATTTCTTCAATGGCTGGATGAACGTACCGGAATTCCAACACTTTACAATAAAATACGGAATTGGATGGTTCCGACGGGATGTTGCCGTTTTCTGTCGGCAATGATTATTTTTGCGTTTGTGTTACAGGCAATAACAGGAGTTTTCCTTTGGGCGTATTATAGTCCCAATGCCCTGTCTGCATGGGAAAGTCTTTTTTTCATGCAATTTATTCTTCCCGGCGGTTGGATGATTCGCGGAATACACCATTTTTCAGCTCAACTTTTGACGGTGCTTTTGGGGCTGTATTTACTTGGACTTGTATTTAGCGGTAAATATCGTTCCCCTAAAGAATTTGTATTTTGGTCGGCGTTTATACTATTCCTTTTTTCGCTTGCTTCGTCGTTAACCGGAGACTTGTTGAGTTGGACGCTTTCCGGTTTTTCAGCAACATTAGTACGGGTTCGGTTTCTTCAAATGATTCCGTTTATTGGCGAACCGTTATTCCGTATTGTTTGCGGCGGTACAGAATTTGGAACATTAACGATTCCACGATTTCTTGTTCTCCACATTTTGATTTTCGGCGGCGGATTTTTTGCGGTCATGATTCTCTGGCGTTTTTTCGATCACCGTTCAGCAACACTTATTCGTCAATGCTTTGACAAAATATCGGAAAATCAAACGAAAGAAAATGAAACAGAAACATCGGCAGACAAAATATCAGCAAGAACCTGCGGTTATCGTTGGGTTCCATTTTGGTCAAGCGAGGTGCTTAAATGTTCACTTGCGTGGATTTTTGTTATGGCGGTAGTTTTGATACTGGTTTATCGTCAACCGATTTTACATGCGGTACGTCCCGATTTATTTTCTGTTCACAAAGATTTACCGCGTGAGGCGTCGCTGGGAGTTCATCTTGGCGCACCGGCTGATCCGGCAAGTTTTTACGATGCCGCCCGACCGGAATGGTCATTTCGTGCGTTGTATCATTTTTGTAATCTTAAAGTGAAAAGCGAACAGGGCGAAATAGATGTTTTTCCGGGTGAACGCAAATATATTCCGATTTTTATTGTTACCGGTTGCCTTATGTTCTATGTGGTTCTGATTCCGATCATTGGGCGGCTGAAAATTGGACATTATTTTAATATTGTTATGGTTCTTTTCTTATTTCTTTCCGTGTGTTATCTGACGTATGCGTCTTATCGTCACGATTATTCTGACCCGTTGATGGAGAGTTTCCGGCAGGACGAAGCGAAAGCGGAACAAATTGCTAAACGGGCAGTGGAATTGTGTTTAGCTCCTGACGGTATTCCGCCGACCGGAGCATTGACATTGCTCCAACGTGATCCATTGCTTCAAGGACCAATTCTTTACACTCAACATTGTGCGGTTTGTCATCCGTTCAAACCTTTGGACGAAGAACAGGAACACCCTGATTTCAAACCGATTCCGTGTGAAACACCCAAAGGACCGAATTTGTACAACCCAATTCGCAAAAAATGGATAGAAGGATTTTTTGATGTCAAACAAATCCGTAACGATGATTATTTCGGTAAAACAAAATTTGCGTCGGGAACAATGGTTGGCTATGTTCGCGGTGAACTCAAGGAAATATCGAATGACGAAGATGAAGACGGAAAGTTATTGGATCAATTAATTGACATATTGTATTCGGACGCGCAACGTAATCAATTGCGGGTGGAGACTCCGAATGGAGTTGAGGGATTAACGGAGGAACAGTTGGAGTTATTTGTAACATTCAATTGCGGTCAGTGCCATAAATTTTATGCTCAAACGGAAAAACCGGTGATTCAGGCACCGGATTTACGGGGTTACATGTCGCGCGACTGGATGATTGGAATTATTTCTGATCCGGTTTCGACACGGTTTTACGGTCCGGCAATCGGCAAGGACAAAGGAAACGATGAAATGCCGTCATTCTATCTTTCACCGGAAGAAGCAGTGATGAGCCGTGAAGAAATTGAAACGCTTGTCGATTGGCTGCGCGGAAAATGGTATCGCTTTCAGTGAATCCAATAGTTGAGAATTTGAAATTCAAGATTACTCAACGGAACCATTTATGTCCTATTTGTAACGGTTTATTTTGATAACCCTTTCACCGATGATTGATTCCATTTTTTTCCGTCCTGAAAGGACAACATAAACAGTAATTGTCTATTTTGGTCCGCAGATTGCGCAGATTTTCGATCTTCGTGGATTTTCACGGATTATTTTGAGAGTACGAAAGAACAAAACAAACAAAGGAAGAATAGACAAAAAATTATCTTCAAAAAAGTTTTAAAAATAATCTGCGAAAATCTGCGTAATCTGCGGACGATTTCAATTATGTGGTTGTTAAGAAAATAGACTGTTACCATAAATAGACCCTATCCTAATACTGTAATCTTATTTTTTGCGGTTGGGTACTGTGGTTGGGTGCTGTTGTTCGGGATCGGCTTGGGCGGAAATACCGCCTGTTTTCAAAAAGGGCATCCCGATTTGACAATTTTGAGTATAGAGTGTTACGTTATGTATTGTGTTGGTTAAATTACTCAATTCGTACAGTAATAGTTTCCATCGGATTTAATTGCTGTTTACTGAACGAATTAAGTTTTTCCTCAAACGGGTTGGAATGATAAACCGTTTTGTATTGACTTGACGGTACAATTTTTGTTTCGTGAACTTGTTGCGTTGGATTGAACAAGCGAACAATCAATGCCCCGCTGCCATCTCGTGCCGGTTTAACACTGGTCGTAATCACATTGCCTTCATTTTCCAGTTTTAGAAGTTCCGAATTTTGGTGTTCCGAATTTATCACCGCATGATCCGCATTCAATTGTAAAATCGGTTGATGAACTTGTCGGGCAAAACGTTGCGCAATACCATTGTTGAATGTTGCTTTGACGTAGGGCCAAATCCAATATTCAAACGTTAATTGACCATCTTGTCCCGCTTTATAATTTGTTTCCCAATGATTGTTACAAACCCAACTGTAAAGTGTTCCGCCGGGTTGACCGTTTTCAAAATTTTTGCGCCAATATTTCAAGCCCCACGGTTCGGTAAATAAAATCGGAGCAAACTGAATCATATTCGCATCAACCGTAACCCAGTTAACACCGCAATTTTCATTTGCCAACGTACAATATCGTTGCACGCTGTAAAAATTCCGATTCGCACCGGGTATTTGATCTTTTTCAACTTCAACTAACGCCCATGCGGTATCAACAAACCACTTACCGTTTGGAACATTGAACGGAAAACCAAAAAACGTACCTTCTGGTTTTCGTTCCATTTTTTTATCGAGAACATTTTCGATACGGATTTTTTCATTGTCTTCAAAGATTGTGATTTGCCGTTTCAAGGATTTTGCGTTGGGAACACCGTCATTGATTTCAACAAGCATTGATGCAACAAGCGGACCGTCAGCAAGAACGGTAAGTCGAACTGCTTGCGGTTGGTCTATTCGTTCACGGTTTTCAGCGGCGTTGCGTCCAATAATGTACAGATAATCATCAAGACCGCGATTGCCGTCAGAACCGGCATTAACAAATTCGTGTGCACTGCCCGGAATTTTGAGTGATTTAATTGTTCCTGATTCTTTGTCAATAATCAAATGAATTCGCCGGCTGCGCATTTCACCGGTTTCGGCGTTGACATGAAACGAACCGGTTTTATCGAATGTTGCTGTTTTATCGGGTTCTACTTCAAGAAATCCTAGAGCGGGAATATTGGGAGCGGAAATTCCACGCGATAAATCGGCATACATCGAACAAGTATTTTGTCCATCGGAATCAGCAATATATTGTACCGGAATTTGTTTACCGTCCGGCGTTTTGAATATCCGCAATGTTTGTGTTCCCTCAAAATCTTTTGCCGTTTTTCCAATGTAACAAACTCCGTCCCGTTTTCGGCTGAGCGTGTTCACCCATAATGTCTTTTCGGTTTTTGTTGAACGATTATTTGTGTGATCATTTTTTATAACATTTAATTTTGTACTTTGATAAACGAGTTCGTTTGTTTCACGAAAACTGCGCCGTGCAAATTCCTGTTTATAGGCGTCCTGAGTTTTAGCAAAATCGCTGTCAGGTTCAGTGATACTGTTATGCGCTCCCCAAGTGTGTTCGTCATACATCATTAAATCTGTCCATGCGGCGTCGAAATTGGTTTTCGGATAATCTTTGGGTTGGAACATTGCCCAAAGTGTTCCTGCTTGAATTAAGCGTTCTTTTGCTCGGCGATTGATAGCGGTTGCTTCGGCGGTGCTTGCGGAACCATCTTCCCAATACGGCGTGTAATCTCCGCGAACAACCGGCAATTTATCACCGTAACGTTTTTCGAGTAATTTCATTACGTCGGAATTTCGGGAAATAATCAATTTTGGATACAAATATTTTTCGTTCCATACTTTAACTGCGTCAGACAACACTCTATTCGGACGACCATTATCTGCTTCAATATTGTATCGGACAACAACAAGATCATCAAACAAAAATGTATGTTTTTCTTCACGTTCAGGATTTCCGTATGCATGAATATAATGACCGGAACTACCGGACAAGAGTTGAAAAATTTCTGTTTCCGAAATAAGATGTCCCAACGGTTTACCGTGAAATTGATGATAAGCGGTATCAAGTAACCAACAAAGGATTTTTTCGTTACCGCTGGGCGAGACCCACCAAAACGGTTTATCGCCCCGCGTAAAAACGTAACCGCAACGGTGTCCGCCGTTTGGTCCCATATTCATATATTTGATTCCGTTTTGCGCCATTACAGTAACAAGTCCCCACGTATAACCGGGAACATCCGTTTGCATGACGGAATCCAACACGATTCCATTTTTACGGCAAAATCGTACCGCATTACCGAAAAGTTCAAAAAGTTCTTCATCGTTGTACATTCCGGTCATTGCCTGAGCGTACATTCCGTCAATATGTAAATCGCGATTCTTTGCCGCTTTGACCAATGCTGCTTTTTCTTCATCGGTTGCTTCCTTCAAAAATTGATCGATTGCCCACATTCCTTCGGGGTGAAACCGGAATTTCGCTTCATCGGGATAATTTTTTGTTTCATCAATAAATCGAAGAGCGTCACGGATTGATTGAACTTGCCGTTTCAAAACATCCGTTTGAAGATGAGTGAAACCAATATCAAGATGCGTTTGATGAATCAAATAAAGTTCCCATTTTCGTTCTGCCGGAATTGATATTGCTTGGGTAATAACATTGGGCGTTTTCAATTCAGCCTGTATTTTCAATGGTTTCGCACAATCCTCTTCTGTTACCGGTAAGAAAATTTCTGCATTGGTAAAATTCTTTTCCGAATCAAGAGCAATTCGGACGTGTCTTTTTTTATTGTTTTCTGAATATTCGTTTTCCAAATAATAAGTTATGTCAAGATCGGTATTCCGGCTTAAAAATTCGCCTTTATAATCAATGTTAATTTTCCGTGCCGGTAATTTTTCGTTTGGTATTTTGAAGATTCCGCGAATTGGTGTGATATTAAGTGTTTCGATTTTTCCGGTTCGTGTTTGAAATTTCAGGAAGTCGTAAATAAACCATGAACCATTGATGCCGGTGATTGTGAGAATATTTTCTGTTTTTTTCACAATCTTTTTTGGAAATGTAACAGAGTAGGTTCCTGGTTGAGCGGTATTGGGGTTGTTTAGAATATCATCATTTTTTGCGTTGCGCGATGTTGCCGATATTTTTTTATGACCATTTAGACTAATCTCAAAAACCGGCGGACCGGAATAATGTCCCCAACCTTTGATAATCAATTCATACACAAAATCATTTTCATTGGGGGCTATATTTTCTGTAACATTTTCCAGAAAATCGAATTGAATTGAGTAAGTATAATTTTTGTTCCCTGCCCAGGTGTCACCGGGACCCGGATGAATATAAGGAAAATCTTTTTTTGTATCGAGTTTTCCGATTTGAATATTCACACCTTGCGAGGCGAATTTTGGGAAATCTTCATATTTCCCGGCGGCAGCAAATTCCGCAAAATTGCCGTCATCAACCCCAATGACCCAAATATCCTCTGCTAATACTTTTGACAATTCTGTAAAAAGTAACAGTAATATAAATAGCAAAAAAAAATTTATTTTTTTCATTTCAATCTCCTATTTTGAAAATAAATTGTTTTAGTAACTGCATTTTCTTAAAAATTGGTTAAGAAATTGATCTTTACAAAAGGTCGTTTTCTCATGACATAAACGTAATATAAACGTGATAATATTTACCCGTAACAACCGCATTTCCCGCTTGAGGCAACCCGTGAACACTCAAAAAAGGAATATTTTCAAAATCGTCAAGTCAACATTATTCACTTACGGATGTATTCCAATAAGTTAATGTATGTTTAGCGGGTAAATCGAAAATCGAACTTGCCAAATCATTTTTTATTATAGTGGTTATAACTTTACCGTCAACCATTTCCATTGTCGTAAAACGCTTACCAACTTCCCAAGAAGTTACATCAAAAGTCAAGCATATCTGACCAGCCGATACTGTATCATTTTTAGTGCGAACGGTAAAATACAATCCGTTACGGTAACATCAACAAAAATCACTCCGTTACGGTTGGAAAAAATGGCGTTAAGATCAATCAGCACTTTCCTATACCAATTACACTTTAAAATTCGTTTTTTCTTTTTTTTAATTGAAAATATTGTCAATAAACGTTGAAATATTTTTTAATAAATACAACTTGTTTTTGAGTCAAAAAATTGTCTATGAATTCGCCCTGCAAGGGCAGAATAAGAGTTGATAGTGGAGAGTGTCGCAAGCGAAATGATTACCGTTTTGGTAGTAATCCGCTTGCGACACTATCCACTCTCAACTCTCAATTTTGACCGTAGGTTGCGCTTCGCTACACCTACGGTTATGCACATCTTGTCCCTGCGGGACTAAGAAAACATTAAGAGATTAAGGAAAGACCACGAAAATAGTACCCAAAAAATTATTCCACTTGCGTTGATATATTACCGTAAATCCTTGAAATTCAAGCATGAAATAAATATTTGAAACATTGCCTCGATTGTTTAAGGTCTAGACTATATCTTTGCTACTAAGGTTGTTTTAAACAATCGTTAGGAAAAATGAGGTTGGTGAAAAATGAGCTTGAAGCCTTTTGAATATTCCTGATTTTTCCCATTTTGGGGATAACCGTGATTGGAGTGAATCATGAAAATTTCTGTCCCTATGGGACAAGCGGTTTTAAGGGACATTATTTTCTACCGACATCTTGTCTCTAATGGGACAACACACACAAACATTTATCAGTAATCAAATTATCCTCCCAAAATATAAAATAATCAGGAATATTCCACTGATTTATTACACTACTTTAACAACCAGTCTGTGAACACTAGGAATCTTTTTACGGAATTTCTACGGTTTCACCGCCATTGATGGAACCAAGTGCCCCCCAAACTCCAAATAGAGAAGTACCGGAATTAACCGGTATTGTTGTATCGGTAATATCACCGGAGTTAATTGTTTCCATAATGAAATGCACTGAACCATCCGCGAATACAGTATTGACTCCGTGTGCATGGTAACTATTCGCAGAAAAAATTGACCTATTATGAAAAACATCGCCGGCATTGTTTGCTGTACAACTAGCGGAATTGGGTGGTAAGATAGTTGAAAAAGTTGATGGCATTCGACCATCTCCCCATCGTGTTCCAAGATAATCCTGTTGAACAGGACCGTTGTAAGTACCATCATTCTTTTTTAGTGTTGAACATTTGTATGGAAAGGTTGCTGTAATCGTTGCTCCCATTCCATTGTTAGTTGTATCTGTCGAAAAGGCTCCGCGAATTTGGTTTTCCAGTGCAGCGGTAACACGTTCCGAAAGTGCAATCGTATTCGAAGTTCCATCGCTTAACGCCGCGAATGTTCGCCACATATTTCTACCGGTTGGTGAAGTCAAGGTAGTATTCGTAGAAACTGCCCAATGAACATCAGGCATCACAAAGAGTCCACGAGTATTTTCTATCGGAGCGTTAACAAGTGTATCGGGCCAATCTCCGGTACTGATGACATAAGAAGAACGCGCTACTGAACGATTTGAATTGATATCTGAAGGACAAACCAAGGTGGTTTGCGTTATCCCCCACGGATTACCGCTATCCGGATCACGTGGATTATCTTTTCCAGCTTCATAAACAGCATCTAACTCATAAAAAGGAGTCAAGATGAACATTGTTCCAAAAAACGCCCAATAAGTGGTAAGTGCTCCAGAACTGTCTTTTTTAAATAATTGGCTAGAAGCTGCTGGAAATGCCTTGTTGACATCGTGATAATTGTGCAAGGCAATACCAATTTGTTTTAATTTATTGGTACAAGACATTCTTCTTGCGGCTTCCCGTGCCGCTTGAACGGCCGGTAACAGAAGAGCGATTAACACGCCGATAATCGCAATCACCACAAGAAGTTCGACCAATGTAAAGCCGAACTGTGAAGAGCGGAGAAGAGTTGAGAATTTTGACGAATAGTACCGGAAAA
>JAITIZ010000047.1 GCA_031279215.1 Planctomycetaceae bacterium | reverse complement strand
AATTGCCGGTGCACCGTGTGCCGTTTATGTACTTAATTTGAGTAGTTTCGATCCGGGGCAGGATACGATTACACGATGGGTGATCAATTGGGGCAATGGTCAGGAAACAATTGTTGTAGGGAATCCGTCGCAAACAAGTTATGTGTACGAAAATATCGGTGAATACACAATCACGGCAATAGCGATTGATGAGGACGGAACTTGGAACGAAAATTCCGTCACAGTTAATGTTGCGGTTCCTGAAACAAGTGTGCTTGTTAAAACGCATTGGATTTCAGGCGATCCTGAAATACTGGAAGGACGCGACTATGTCCTTGACTTGCATCAAAACGATGCCGACATTTTACGATGGGAAATTGATTGGGGCGATGGAAGTGAAAAACAACTTGTGGATGTTTCGGTACTTCAAGTTACACATTTTTATGCCGACAGCGACGAACAGCACACGATTACCGTAACTGCGATCAAAGAGCAAATCATTTTAATAGGAGAGATTTTATGTTCAAAAAACATGTATTCTTTTTTTTGATCAATGTATCTTTATTATTTGCAAATATTTTTGTTTATGCAGATGAGCAAATTTTGATTTTGTTGGGGATACGTATGTAATACCGGACAATTCCAAACATCCACATCGTTCTTTTCATCGTAACAGCGGTATTTATATTTATGATCTTTTTGAAATACAAATATATGATACAAGTTCACTTTTGGCATTAAATCCATATGATATTCCATCAAATTTTGTTCCTACCAATAATTCAACACAACTTAGTCCGCCACGTATAAATTGGAATGGACAGTCATATACAGTAAATGGTCTTGCTGTTTCTGGAGATACGCGTTCAGAATCTGTCGCAGCTTGTGTAACGGGAATACTTTATAATGCAATTGACTGGCACAACAATAATGTCAATAATTTAAATACTGTAAAAGATATAAAAGCAATTAATGTTGATTTTTCGAAATCTAGTAATACTGCTGTTAATATCACTTGCTCAAATACTTCACATACATTAGAATTTGGAACAGGTAGTAAAGCTAAAATACCATTCGCAAGTGTTACGGATAGAAATATATATATTCAAAATCATTGGGGAAGTGGTGTTATATTTAAGTCAATTATTATTAACTCTCAATAAGGAGGATTTCTAACATGAATAATAAAATCATTTTAATATTATCGTTTTTTATATTAATATTTTTGTTTTCCGTTGTAATTTTAATCGGCAAAGAACCCAAATCAACAAATCCGCTAAAACCGATGGCGGATCAATTGAAGTTACAAAATTATGATACGGATTTGGACAAAGTCGATTATACGCGACAATATCAAGATGTTGTCATGCCTTGGATAAATGATGAAAAACGCAAAGAGTGCCGGTTTTATGCCGCTCAATCTCTTTTAAAACAAGGATGTCCTGAATCCCACGATTTGAAGATAGTCATCAACAAAAATCCTAATGCGTTTATTGAAACCCTTATTTTTGTTCCGATATATGATGAATTAGATAATGAACAAATTCTCTTTTCCACTCATAATGTAAACGATAAACTTTTGTTTGAAACATTCCCTTACATACCGGAGATTACTACGATTAGTTTTATTTCAACACAGATAACAGACGAAGGTATGAAATCGTTATTTTATTTGCCATTCTTAAAACAACTGTCCATATCAACCACTGATTCAGAAAAGTTTCCTATTTTAGTTACTTCAAAAGGTATAGAAATAATTAGTAAACATATTGGTCTTACTTCGCTTTTTACAGGTGATATTGAAATATTACCGGAAACGATTTCTGCACTCGTAGAAAATAGTCAACAAATTGTTTTTTTAGGAATTTCAACAAATGCTCTTAATAATGATAGTTTATCAGGTATTACAAAAATTAAATCATTGAAGGAAATTTCATTAACTCATTTTCAAAATACCCCTAAACAACAAACAAAAATGTCATGCGACTTATTTGTTACGTTATCAAACTGTCCTGAACTTGAGATTTACACATTAAAAAACTACGATTTTTCTCAAATACCTTCTGATAGTGTACTGAAATCCATCGCAAACCCTAAGGGAAAGATCAAACGAATTACCCTTCTTGGATGCAAATTGCATCAGAAATTAATACAGGCATTTTGGGAAATTGATACTCTTGAAAGTATTTGTATTGATGATAGACTGTTTAAGAATGATGTTCAGATGAATGAATAATACATTAAGGAAGATTCTAAAAGCCTTTAACTTATGAGATTAAAGATACCGTTATCAATATTATCTATTTTCCTTTTTTATTGTCTGTGTTTTCAAAACATGTATTCACAGGCACTCAGTCAGACATTAGAAAAAAATAGTTATCTGGCAATTGTTAAAGAATTGAAATTACCGAATTTTGATTCTGCGCTAGGTGATGTTGAATACAACAAGCCTTACGATGAGATTGTATGGTCTTGGATGAAAGATCAACATCGCTTTGAAAAGCGTATGAATGCGGCTAAAATACTTTTAGAAAATTCTCCTCCGAATAAATTATTAAACTACATTAGAGAAGCGATCAAATCTCCTTCTCATGACAAATTGATTCAAGCAATTGAGTTTTTTCCTGAATGTGATGATCTTGATGAATCCTTGTATATCTATATGCCGGATAAAATTAATGATCACATGTTATTGGCAACATTACCATACATTCCAGAAATAACGCGGGTGAATCTAACAGAAACTTCTGTAACTGATGAAGGATTAAAAGCATTATTTTATCTCCCGTTACTGGAACGCGTGATATTGGAACCCCCTATAAACAAAACGACGATCACTGGAAAAGGTCTTGTTTTTATTTGTACACATCCCTCACTAAAATCCTTGTCGGCATATAACATTGCAATATCTGATGAAGAGCTTGCAGGACTGATTAAAAATGCTGCAAATCTTAATTATTTAAGTATCAATACAAATTTTCTAAGTGACAAAGGTTCTCGTGTTTTATCAAAATCGAAACAATTATTGACTATCATACTAAAACATCAATACGCAATGCAAAAAAATGTTAATCACTCTCACCTAACAATTGATCTATTCAAAACTCTTTCAAAATGTGATAATTTAAAAAATATTTCTTTAAGTGGTTATGATTTTTCACTCCATCCTCCTGATGATATTATACATTGTATCAAAACGATGGATAAAAAAGTACAACATATTTCATTACGAAATTGTAAAGTTCATCCGTCTCTGGTGAAAACTTTTTTTGAAATTAAGTCATTGAAAAGTATTCATGTCTCCAATATCACATTATTTTTTAACCAAAATAATCCGGTTTCGTACGAAGCATTTTTGGAAACAGTTAAAAAGAAAATTCCATAGGAAATGATTGTTGAGTTAAATTGCTGGTTTATTTTAGACTAATTTATAGATTATTTGTAATATATCAATGGAATATTTGTTTTTCAATTTTTTGGAAAAATAAATTTGATACCTTTGAAAAATTTCACTGATATATTAACGATTATTTTATTGAAATTGCTATTGATTTATTTTTGTCATTTTTTTATTATTGCCGAAGTTGTGGTAACACTATTCATTAGTAATTCATTAATAACTTAACGAAATCTATATTTATGAT
>JAITIZ010000040.1 GCA_031279215.1 Planctomycetaceae bacterium | reverse complement strand
GTAACTATGAATAACGTGAACAAGCGGATTGTTATTTCGTTTGTACTAAATAAATCTAATTTACTTCTCATGGTTATCAATGATCAATCTGCGGTCATTGTATGCGCAAAACTCAATTTCTGAACAATTTTGTCGATTTTTGAATGTTATCGATACAATAATTCACTTCATTTCTTGTTGCATTTCCTAAAAATTATCCCCAATTATATTATCGTACAGGTAATTTTAGACTATTTCAATGTTCCTGGACAAGCGCAGGGCTACTTGACGGGCTTAGAAAACAAGCGCACCGAATTTTGGCGAAAATTCAATGTTTTTATTTTACAGTTTGAGTAACTTAAAACTGTTTAAATATTGATCCTATGTTTAAAATTATATGAATTGGTATAGCACCAGCTGTTGCCATAATCTCAGGACGAAACAAAGAATTTTCCAAGATTAAGTTATAAACAAAGAAAAGAAAAAAAATTACTAACCAAAAAATTACTAACCACCAATATTCAGAGATTACAAACAAATGTAAGATTTTCTTTCGTCTTTCTTTAATGATATATTGAAATAAGACATATCGAAACAATATAACAGATAAATCAATTACTGCTACAATAAGAATACCTATCAGGTTTATATTGTATTCATCATACATGTTCTACAATCCTTATTAATAGTTTCTGAATCATTTTTGTACTTTCCTGAAATTGTGATAAAACAAACATCAACAATCTTCTTTATACTTTGAATTTGTTATTGAATTTAATGTGGTTTTATTCGAAAAACATAAAATTATCATCGTTTAAAGTGCTATATTTTACTATATTTTATACGTCTTTTACATTGTTATTTTTGGGAAAAAGCAGATACTTTTACCAGCTTCCTGCAAACATCTTACATGCTTCCCCACCAGTGAACCCCACAATATGTGGAGAAATAGCTGCCAAAATAGCGTCCCTAGTTACTCCCTCACTAAAAAGGCACACGAGAAGTCCACCAACCAATGCAGATGCTGCTTGGCAAAACGAAACAGATATTGGACAATCATCTGAAGCACAAATGACGGATCCTACAGCAGAAAAAAATGACGTTACAGCAGCATTGATACATGCAACTGTTTTACCAGGTTTCACACC
Source organism: Planctomycetaceae bacterium (assembly GCA_031279215.1). GTDB lineage: Bacteria > Planctomycetota > Planctomycetia > Pirellulales > Thermoguttaceae > WRKP01. Next base: position 2,854 of record JAITIZ010000040.1, on the reverse strand, counting down.
AGATGCTATAAGTGCTCCCGTAATGGCACCAGCAACACATCCTCCAGCGGCATCAAAAGCAGCTTTACACAATATCTGACCATGACTTTGATTACAATTGCGATTAAACCAACAAGTAAGATAACCTGTAGCTACACTAATAGCACCACCAACTGCTATACCTGCTGCACATCCAATAGATCCTCCTCCTATCGTGCTCATTAATCCTTTTGAATCACAAAACAATATTGGATTTCCCTTAACATAACGATATAAATTTTCATCTTTACCAGCATATCCAATTGGGTCTTTTGAAATAAACTTTCCCAATTGTGTACTGTAATACCGATTCCTATACAACATCAATCCTGTTTCTATATCTAATACTTGCCCTGTAAATGCACGATTCCAATTAAATTCCGTTCCCATTTTTACCGTAAAATCTTCATCAAAAACATTTCGTTTTCCGAATGCGTCATAGGTGTAGCGTTCTTGAACAACACCGCTATTATTACAAATTGCCACAACATTCCAATTGGGATCGGCAAGAGAATACAATCGTTCCTCGCCTTTTTCACGTAACACCAAATCGTCAATATACCGTAATCCCCAAACGTAACTTGTTACCTGATTATTTGTAATTGATTCGACTTCTTGCCAGTTTTCGTTGAAAAATGATTTTGTTTCAATATTATTTACGGTCTTTTTAATACGTTGGTTAAGACCATTGTATTCGTATTGAGCAATTAAATTATCGTTTGAATCTCGAATTTCAACAAGTCGATTCCAAGCATCGTATTTTCCTTTTAAACCGGGCATGAGAACCATATTACCATTTGCGTCATGGGTTGCAATACCCTGCAATTCGTTGGCGGCGTTATGAGTGCGGGTTTCGGTATTGCCGTTTTTCGTGTATTGTAACCAGTTACCGGTCTTGTCGAAATTCCAGGATTCGCTGTGATTGATTGTTGTTACGGAAGTATGATCGTTGTTTAGAATACCACGATTCAAGGTTTTAATTTGTCCTAAACTGTCATAAGTGTAAAGTTCCGAATTTGCGGCATGAACAGAATCATGTCTTTTTATACGATTTCCATTGTAATCGTAACTGTGAATAATATGGACAAGCGGACTTGTTTTTTCGTTTGTACTAAATAAATCTAATTTACTTCTCATGATTATCAATAATCAATCTGCGGTCACCATATGCGCAAAACGACAATTTTTGAACATTTTTGTCGTTTTTTGAATATTATTGAAACGACAATATTCTTCATTTTTTGTAGCATTTCTTAAAAACTGTCCCCAATTCTGTTATCGTACCGGTAATTTTAAGTCATTTCAAATCTTCTGAACAAGTATCCCCCATAGGAAAACGAACTGTTGTATTACTTGATTTTGTTTGAATAATATGTTTTAATTGTATTAAAAAATTCGTATCAATATTCATCCCGTAAGATTCCGTTTTATTTTTGTTGTTATAACAAACGATGTCAGCAACCTCTAATAAAGAGCTTTGCCCAACAATTAGTACAAATGATTCATTATTGGTAAGCCTCAACTGTATGCGATTAGCATTTGTGTAACTATTTGTTGGTAGCCAATAATTGTCGTTGATCATGAATAAATTCTGTAATTTTTTCAATTCTTCGTGATTTTCAATGAGTATGTAATACAGATCATTTTTATTATCATTTTCAACATTATACCAAACACAAAGAGATTTCCATGGTATTTTCTTTATTCGATTTATGTCTCTATAATCCGAAGCATTAAACAAACTCATTTGTTGGTTAATATACCACAGTAGTGAACATATAATCAGTAATAAAAAACTCAAATAAATACGATAATACCTATTCATAACTAACGTCTTACAATTTTGTGTTTGAGTAACTGTTAAACCTACACACTAAAATAAACTATTTCATTACACAAAAAACAATTAAAAACTTATTTAATATTACATTTACATTGACAATGTTTTTTAACTGCATTTGAATGTGCTGTTGTTCCACCTTTAGAGACAGCTGTATAAAATATAGATGCCATTTGAGAACATCTGTGGTAACCTGATTGTATATATTGAGGTCCTCCATATCTCTTCGTACATTCCTTCAACATTCCTTCATAAAAATTGTCATCACATTTACTTTTACTATTCTTACAATTTCCATAACACAAATCATGAACATTACATGGGTCATTAAATATCAAATTTCCATTACCTATACTCATTTGTAACCAATTAAGAAATGCCTTCGTTTTCGTACTCATATTAAAAGGTCCACAACCATTAGCTGTAGGTGGATTCTCGGTGTTATTAACAAGAGTATACCCATCTGGACAAGAAGGAAAACCATCTGTGTCTACACTGGCTCCAAATGGAGCAGCTGGCGAAACTGGCGGTAAAGGATCATTGTGTGTAAAATATGGAGAATTAGGAGGCAATTGGGACGCTATATCACTAATATCATAAATCGGACCTCCTGGATAAACTGTAGTATATCCCAATGGATCAACTCTCGATATCGTTTTATTGAAAGTAATACGATAAATATTCATATCACCTGCTAGATATTCGAGTGGATCCCTGTTTGCAAATCGTCCCAATTCACCATGATAATACCGATTTCGATACAACATCATTCCTGTTTCCTTATCAAGTAATTGTCCGGTAAACGCTCGGTTCCAATTAAAATCGGAATCTGTTTTTACAACGAAATTGTCGTCAAGGATATTTCGTTTTCCGAAGACATCGTAAGTATAACGTTCCTGAACATCACCGGTTGAATCACAAATTGCTATGACATTCCAATTCGGATCAGCAAGAGAATATAATCGTTCTTCATCTTTTTCACGTAATACTAAATCG
>JAITIZ010000280.1 GCA_031279215.1 Planctomycetaceae bacterium | reverse complement strand
ACCAGCGCAATGCTCCAAATGTCGTTACTGAATTATCTCTAAACTCATTTATACGGATCACACTTGAACAGTCGTTTTTCGTTTCAAAATAAATATTCATTAAAATCGCCCGAAGGAGCGGTTACTGAATAGTTACGAAAAAAATCATAAAAATCACACAGATCAAAGAATTTTTTTACCAATATTACGTTTTTACGGGACGCAGATTATTTTGTTCTCTCGTTTTCTACCAACATGGTAACTGTCTATTTTGACATTTTTGTTTGTAATATATCAGTGGAATTTTTTGTTTTTTGATCTTAACCCCGCTAGGGGTGTGAGAGTAGTGGATAGTTGATAGTGGAGAGTGCCGCAAGCGGATTTTAAGCGGGAATATTTGTAAATCGCTTGCGACACTCTCCACTCTCCACTCTCCACTGTTTTAATTTTTTCAACACGAAACACACGAAATGACACGAAAAATACGAAAGTTTTTTTTAGATAATTTTCGTGTATTTCGTTATTTCGTGTGTTTCGTGATCTCAAAAAAACAAAAATTTCACTGAATATATTACTTTTCAAAAAATTTTTTAAAATAATCTGCGAAAATCTGCGCAATCTGCGGACAATTGGAATTATGTGGCCGTTAAGAAAATAGACTGTTACATTTTGTTGTGTTTTATACAATACAATCATTCATTAAATATCTGGAAATGATTGGCTGATGATAGTATAATTTATCGGTTGTTTCATTTCATTTTGTTCTTCACACAATTTTCCTTCAACTTCCCATTAACATTAACGATGACACGATTCATTTTTTCTTGCTGTTGTTTGTTTGTTTGTTCTTTATTCAGTAACCCTTTCGCGGGTTTGGCGCAAGAACGGGATATTCCGAAAAATTTTCAGGAACGCTTGCATCAGGATTGGATACTTCAGGACGCAGGAACAAATATCCCTTGTTTTACTGATTCGGAAGGAAATACGCTCGAAATCAACATGATCGAAAAAGTGTTGACCGAACTTGAGGACAACACTCCCTCTTTTCGGGAGGAACTAAAAAAATTACAAGACGCTAAAATTTCAGGTAATCATCCGGTTTGGAAAGAGTTGTATTTGAAAGCGTGTACGGAACGCCGTCGAAAACGGTTACAAATTGTTCGTGAACAATATCCGGTAATTGTTTACGCAAAACATCAGGTTCTTGGCGGTTCTCATTACGCCTACACTGAAGCCCCAAGCGATGCACAATTCCCTGAACGCCGTGATATGTTGGGCGGAAAAATATTGTCGTTGCAAATTCAACCGGATGGTACTGTTATAGAACATCTGCTGGCGGACGCTCCGCAAGGAGGAACACTACGCGATCCCGCTGTTTCTTTTGATGGCCGGAAAATTGTTTTTTCAATGCGCAATAATTATGAAACCGACGACTATCATCTTTACGATTATGATGTTGAGACGAAAAAGATTCGGCAATTGACTTTTGGACTTGGTTTTGCCGATGTGGAACCGTGTTATTTACCGGACGGTAATATCTTATTTTGTTCAACCCGTTGTATGCAGATTGTTGATTGTTGGTGGACGGATGTTACGAATCTTTATCTTTGTGATCCTGATGGACGTTTTTTGCGGCGAATCAGTTTTGATCAGGTTCACACCAATTATCCGCAAGTTTTAAGTGATGGACGAGTTATTTATACACGTTGGGATTACAATGATCGGGGACAACTTTTTCCGCAACCGCTTTTTGTAATGAATTATGACGGAACAGGTCAAACCGAATATTACGGTAATAATTCCTGGTTTCCAACAACAATTATTCATGCTCGCAGTATTCCTGATTCTAATAAAGTTGTTGCGGTTGCCGCCGGACATCACACTCATCAGCGCGGTAAACTTATCGTCATTGACCGAACCAAAGGAACGCAAGAAAATCAAGGTGTTCAACTAATTGCGCCGCCGCGTGAAACGAAAGCCGATAAGATTGACGTTTACGGTCAAAACGGCGACCAATTCCAATATCCGTTGGCCATTGACGAAAATCATTTTATTGTTGCGTACACTCCGGACGGTTTTCCTAAACATGATTCTAAACGTAATGATTATGATATTCCGTTTGGGTTGTATTACATGGATATTAACAACGCCAAACGTGAATTATTGGCTTACGATCCGGCGGTGAGTTGCGGTCAACCTGTTCCATTACAAGCCCGTAATATTCCCATGCTTCGTGCCTCTCCGGTAGATTATGAAACAACAACAGGTTCATATTATGTTCAGGATGTTTATTTCGGTCCTGGTTTGGAAGGTGTTGAACGTGGAACGGTTAAGGAGTTACGAGTTGTTGCGTTGGAGTTTCGACCCGCCGGAATCTTAAGCAACAAGAGCCACGGTCCGGGCGGCGGAGCAATCTGTTCAACGCCGGTTGCCGTTGACAACGGTTCTTGGGATGTGAAACGTGTTCTTGGAACAGTTCCGGTCGAAGCGGACGGTTCAGCGTTTTTTGAAGTTCCGGCAAGAACTCCCGTGTTCTTTCAACTACTGGACGCACGCGGTGAAGTGGTTCAATCAATGAGAAGTTGGTCAACATTACAACCGGGTGAAATGTTTTCTTGTGTCGGTTGTCACGAAGAAAAAGGAACCACTCGCAATAATCCCCAATCACGCGGCGGTGCCATGCGGACATTGGCGTTGCGGAAATCGCCGCGAAAACCGGTTCCGCTTAACGGAGTGGACGGCGATACCGGATTCAGTTTTGATCGGGTTATCCAGCCGATTCTCGATAAACATTGCGTTCAATGTCATACCGGAATAGAAAACGAAGCAACCGCAAAACTTGTCGATAACAATAAAACACCGTTCAGTCTTTTGGGTAATCAATTTAAGGAACAAAACTTCAATATGGCGGGACGGCGTTTCAGTGAATCGTACATTAATTTAACCCGCAAAGGACAACCGAATGAAATTGTTTATTGGTTGAATGTTCAATCGGTTCCGACCATGTTGCCGCCGTACTTTGCCGGTTCACCAAAAAGCAAACTTCTCAATATGTTTGGTAAAAACGCGGAATCTCATCCTAAAACGGAACCGTATCATAAAAATGTCCAACTCAGCGATCTTGAACGCCGTCAACTTGCTCTTTGGATTGACTTGCTTGTTCCGTTCTGCGGTTCTTATACCGAGGCCAATAGTTGGAATGAAACACAAAAAGCAGAGTTTAACTATTATCTGGCGAAACGAAACCGCATGGCTGAAATTGAACATGAAAATATTACAAAATTGGTTTCATGGCGCAACGGTGAATTGGAACTTCCGAAACCGGAACATTTTACTCAATTTGAATCCGGCGGTCAGAATTTTAAGAAACAATTTATCGCAAACAGGTTAGCATCACGAAAAAATCTGCCAATTGTCGGAAAACACAGCGGTCAAGAAAATGTGTACCGGAATATTGCATTGAATCAGTCGGATGTTCCGGGTGAGGCGTTGTCGTTTCCGCATGCGTTGTCGAACAGCGAATATGCCGGAATGGATTATTTTGCGGCAAAAAATGTTTTGGACGGACGGCGTGAAAATCAAGGACATGGTCATCAATTTCCGTCGTGGGGACCGAATAAGCGTACTGATTTATTTTTAACGATTGAATTTGGTCGTCCGGTTGAGATTGACAAGGTGATTGTTTGGCTTCGCGCCGATTTTCCACACGATAACGTATGGAATACAGGAACATTGAAATTTTCGGATGGTTCGGTTCTTGACATTTCGTTTGAAAAATCGGCAGAACCGCAAACAATTCTGTTTCCCAAACGAACAGTGACCTCGCTGACGTTTACGAATCTGCAACAAGATTTCCCGCTCGGCTGGGCAGGTTTCACTGAAATCGAAGTCTGGGGAAAAGATGTCCCGTAAATATACTCGTTACACTTGAAATTTCGGGTTTTATTACCAAATAGAGATTCACCAAAACCGCCCTAACAAGGCGGTTACTGAAGAATTACTGTTTTTTTGTAAAAAAATTAGACGGTTACTTGTGAAATTGTGTTCCTGATTATCGTACAGAATAAAACAATTTATAATATTTCAATTTATAATATTTCAGGCAGGAAATTTTTTGATTCTTTTTGTTGTTGCAGTGAATCAACCGCCGCCGACAAGCGTAACAAGTTCGAGCAAATCTCCCTCCTCAAGCCGGACATCAGCAAATGTTCGGTAAGGAACAATATGACGGTTGCGTTCTACCGCAACATGACGGTTTGCCAGTTCAAGCCGTTCCAGAAGTTGCCGTATTGTCAAACCGTCTGGAATTTCGGTTGGTTCATCGTTAATTGTTAGTTTCATGGTTATACTCCGTTAAACTTAATATTGAATCAATAATTTAATCACTAATTTAATCACTAATTTAATCAATAATTTTCGAAATCGGATACTCAACAATTCCACACGCACCAGCGTTTTTCAGTTGCGGAATTAAATGCCGAACCGTTGATTCTTCAATAATCGTCGAAACCGCTAACCAGTTTTCATTGGAAAGATTTGAAATAGTCGGATTTTGTAACGCCGGAAGAATCGCAACCACTTCATTAAGTTTGGTTTTGGGAACGTTCATCATCAGACCCACCTTTCCTTCCGCAGCCATTGTTGCACGAAGCATAAGCACCAAATCGTTAATCTTATGACGTTTCCATTCGTTACGGTAAGAATGATGATTGGCAATGAATCGGGTGGTACTTTGAAGCACTTCGGCAATAATCCGAAGTTTATTGGCTTTGAGGGAACTCCCTGTTTCTGTAACTTCAACAATGGCATCCGCCAATTTCGGCGGTTTCACTTCGGTTGCGCCCCAACTAAATTCAACATGAGCCGTAACACCATGCCGAGCAAGAAATTGAGCGGTTAAACCAACTCCTTCTGTTGCAATCCGTTTACCTTGCAAATCCTGAATGGTCTGAATCGGCGAGTTTTCCGGTACACAAAGAACCCAACGAACCGGACGGCGTGAAACTTTTGAAAACCGAAGTTCCGCAACTTCCAGAACATCAGAATTTGTTTCAACAATCCAATCGTATCCGGTTAATCCGGCATCAAGGGAACCATCAGCAACATAACGCGCCATTTCTTGGGCGCGAATCAACAAACACTCAATCTCCTCATCATCAATCGTTGGAACATAACTCCGACTCGCAACAGAAATATTGTATCCGCTTTTCCGAAAAAGTTCAAACGTTGCTTCCTGAAGACTTCCGGCAGGAATTCCAAGTTTAAGTACACTCATTACAATTCAAAAATAAAAAAAAAGCTGCTCTTTTGTAACAATTAACATTAATAAACCGGAAATGAACAATCATTGCCCAAAGTTGACGTGAATTGTTGTTCCGATTTTCACACTTATTCGTGAGTACTGGGGAAATTTTTCTAACCATGAAATTGAATTTCTTCGAGATATTCCTCAGCCGCCTCACCAAAACGCCAACGAATCATGGTAAAAAACGATTCCCATAATCCATTTTTATATTTGTTACCCATAAAAATTTTTATGAGCGGTTTATACTGTTCAAAAGGTTTTTGGATATTTTCCAATCTCTTATAAATTGGTTTTATTATCGCCCATCTTGCTGCACAAAGACGTTTACAGTTCAAATTCAACACATCAATTGTATGTTCAATTTGTTGCGGTTCAATTTTGGCATCAATACATAATTTCTCATCAGCATGAATCGAAATACCATTTTCTTCGTTTTTGTACGTAAAAAGACGGGGAAAGGCGGGAATTTTTTGCGGCGGAAAAATTGTCTTGTAATCATCCTTTTTCTTATGTTGCCCACAACTACAATTATCTTTGATCGGTAACATATATTCCGCCGTATTCCTCGTATTTTTTGTGCCTCCCATACAAGCATACCACATGTTGTTCCAATCAAGATGCCATTGTTTTATAGCATTAGGATCGGAATCATCTGATTTATCATGAAAATGTTCGACTTGATGATTAGGCTTGCTAATCTTCATTTCACAATAAACACAAAGTCCTCCTTGATCTTCTAAAAGTTTTACATAAACTTCTTCCAACCCAGACTGACAATCATGACGAAAGTTTTCCCATTTTCTGTTTGGGTTATTTTGGCGATATTCATTTAATTTGGGCGGTTCTTGGCTTTTTTGAATATGTTTCATAATCCAATCTCTTTTTCCCAATGTTTACATTTAATAATAGATTCCGCTTCAAGAATAACCGGTTCGTCCATTTTTATTTCTTCAAGGTTATCAATTTCATTTTGGGCATCAACTAAATGATTGTTGTTAATCAAATCGTAAATATTTTTGATCTTGTTTCCAATTTCACTGTTTGGCGGCCGGCTTTCCGTTTCCAAAATGTGTTCCAACATTCGTTTCGCTTCGGCTCCATTAGTTGATTCAGTAACAGTATAAACTTCATTATCTTTCAAAATACGAATACACCGATGATCAACCGTAGTAAGTACCTGCGGACTATGGGTCGTAACAATAATCTGTGTATTGGGAAAAACTTTTCGAAGACTTGGAATAATCGTTTGCTGCCAATGCGGATGGAGATGAAGTTCAACCTCGTCAATAAGCAAAATACCGGAGGCTTCAAGCGGATTGGGCATGTAAGGATTGGCAATAGACAACCGACGAGCAAAATCAAGAATCATCGCAAGTAAATTTTTATAACCATCACTCAATTGATTCAAGGATAATTTTTCAACAACCTTATTTTTTCTTACTTCAACCATTAAATGTGGCGGTGTTGATTCATCAAAATAAATTCTTTCAACATCTTCAATCGTATTTTTTATAGCGTTACGCACTGCGCGAAGTTCCGGATATTCAAATTTCGTATCTTGAATTTTAACACGTTCACGCAATTCAGAATTTTCACGTAAATAAAACCATTGGCAAACCGCAAGATAATCGTCTCCGGCATCCATTGCGTTTTGTAATGCCCAAGGTCTCTCTATTTTAATATCAAAAATATTTCCTAACCGGTCAGTTTGCGAAAAACAACGTTTCGCACGATAATAAGCAGGTACTACAATACCAGCATGAGGATCTTCTTGAACTTTTGCCCATTGTCTATCAATGTATTCATGAATTTTTTGAGTATTTAATATTGTATCAAAAAAAGGAGGTTCTTCGGTTTGCTTATAATGAAATTTTTGTTGCCAGAATATTGGCAACTGGGAATCATCAATAACTTCAACTTCAAAACAAATATAATCTTTACGTCCGATAAAAGTATCTTGGGCGTCAAAAACAATATGAATATCATCTAACGTTACGGATAACCTTTTTTCTCCGGTTTTGGTATATTGTAATTGTTTACCGGTTTTAGTTATAAGTTGTAGTATTTCTGCGTTATACGGAGTAAAAGTAATATCAAACAAGGCAAAAGCAATCGCATCAAGTAAAGACGATTTTCCGGCTCCGTTGACACCAACAATAACGTTGGCATCTTCTTCAAAATCTATCGTTAAGGACTCAAAACAACGGAAATTCTCTATTGTAATTCTTTTCAATTTCATAATCACATGAGAAATTCAGAGAGAAAAAAACAACTTAATGAAAGTAGGAACACAACCTTGGGGCGGTTAACATAAGCAGTTACAAAAACGATTAACCTGAAAACTACTAGCGTAAATGATTACAAAACCAACGGTACGGAAATTTAGACGGATTCATTAGATTCGTCTGTTGTTTCTGAAGTGTCATTAGTTTCCGGCGTATTATTTGTTTCAGACGTATTTTCATCTTTGGGAATCCGTTTGACGGCAACCAAGGTATCGTCCGGCTCAAGATTCATTAAACGAACACCTTGTGTGTTACGTCCCATGACCCGAATGTCCGCAACCGCAATCCGTTGAATTTGTCCTTTTGCCGTAATCATCATCACCTCGTCATCATCACGAACACGCGTAACACTAATCACTTGTCCGTTCCGTTTTGAAGTCTTGATGTCCTTTAACCCTAAACCGCCGCGATGTTTTGTTGTGTAACGTAAATTAGTATTCAGGTCATCACCATCTGCACTGTCCGTGTCAACACTGTCCGTGTCAGCACTGTCCGTGTCAGCACTGTCCGTGTCAGCACTGTCCGTGTCAGCACTGTCCGTGTCAGCACTTTCCGCGTCAACATCTTCCGTATCCGCAATATTTTCTGTTTCGGAATCATCTGAAACATCGTCAATTTGCGGTTCACCCGTAATTACCGCCGAATCTTCTGTATTTTCGTCTTCCGGCAATATTGGGTCGTGTGGAGTTTCTTCTTCGGGTGTACCGTTGGGACCAATCGGAGTTCGTTTACCGTAACCGTTAGCGCACGCCGTCAGAAGCGTCATATCCGGCGACGCCACAATCATACCGACCACAGAATCACCTTTTCGTAACCGTATTCCCTTAACACCGCTTGCCGCACGTCCCATCGCCCGAACATCAGTGTGACGAAAACGAATCGCATTACCGGTTGCAGTGGACAAAATCAATTCGTCGCCGGGACCGACAACCGTTACATCAATTAGTTCGTCGCCTTCACGCAATTTAAGAGCAATAAGTCCGCCTTTAAGCGGACGACCAAACGCGGACAACGCCGTCTTTTTCACTAATCCGTTTTTTGTTGCCAAAACAAGATAATGGTCGGGAATGTTGAAATCTTTGACCGCACGGCAATCCGCAATTTGTTCGCCCGGCGCAAGATTCAACAAATTAACAATCGCCCTGCCTTTTGAAGTCGGCGGAAGATCCGGTAAACCATAAACCTTATGCCAGTAAACCTTTCCGAAATTCGTAAAGAACAACAAATAATTATGCGTAGTTGTAACAAAAAGATGTTGAATTGGGTCTTCATCGGCAACTTTGGCACCGATTCGACCTTTTCCGCCGCGCTTTTGCGCACGATAAACAGAAACCGGAGTCCGTTTAATATAACCGCTTTGCGTAATTGATACGACCATTGTTTCTTCTTCAATTAAATCTTCAATATCAATATCAATCGCTTCATCACCGGAAATTTCAGTACGGCGTTTATCTCCGTGTTTTGATTTAATTTGTTGCAAATCGTTCCGAATCATATCGCGAATCAAATTTTCATCGGCAAGAATTTTCAGATATTCTACAATTTCCAATAAAAGGTTACGATATTCTTCACCGAGTTTTTCCTGTTCGAGATTAACAAGATGTCCCAACGTCATCCGAAGAATCGCTTCGGCTTGAACCGGTGTCAATGTGTAAGTTTCACGAATACCGCGTTCTATTTGGAAGTCGGCAAATCCTACTTGCAATGCTCGTTCCAACATTGCGGACGGACATTCGATTAACATAAGCCGTTGTTTTGCTTCCGCCTGCGTTGCGGAAGTCCGAATTGTTCGGATAACTTCGTCAATGTTCGCATGAGCAATCACCAATCCTTCAACAGTATGTTTCCGTTTACGGGCTTTTGCTAACAAAAATTGTGTACGGCGCCGAATAACCGTCATACGGTGACGAATAAATTCTTCGACTAATTCTTTGAACGTGAAAATTCGCGGTTTGCCGTCCACCAGTGCAAGAAGAATAATTGAAAAAGAATCTTGTAACGGTGTGAACTGATAAAGTTGATTCAACACCACTTCAGGGTCGGCATCTTTTTTAATATCAATAATCAGACGAACCGGTTCTTTAAGATCGGATTCATTATGAATTGCGGCAATACCGGGGATTTTTCCTTCTTTTCCATCTTTCCCTTTTGTTTCTTTGGCGACCAATTCGATTTTCTTTTCGACATCATCTCTTGCCTGTTGATAAGGCAGTTCGGTGATAATGATTCGTGATTTTTTGTTTGTTTCCTCGATTCGTGCTTTTGCGCGAACCGTAATTGTTCCGCGTCCGGTCAGATAACCTTGTTGAATTCCGCGTCGTCCGCAAATTACACCGCCGGTTGGAAAATCAGGACCGGGACAAATATTGAGCAGTTCGATGGGGGAAATACTTGGATTATCCAACACTGCTATAATTGCATCACAAACTTCGCTGACATTATGTGTTGGAATACTGGTTGCCATTCCGACGGCGATTCCGTTGGAACCGTTGACCAAGAGGTTTGGAAATTTCGACGGCAACACGGTTGGTTCCATACGTTGTTCATCGTAAGTTGGGATGAAGTCAACGGTATCGAGTTCGAGGTCTTCGAGCATTAACGCTGCTGCGGGGGCTAATCGGGCTTCGGTATAACGCATTGCGGCGGGCGGCATTCCCGAAATGGAACCGAAATTACCTTGTTTATCGATCAAGACTTTGCGAACATTCCATTCCTGAGCCATACGCACGAGTGTTGGATAGATAACCACATCACCGTGCGGATGATAATTACCCATTGTTTCACCGCAGATTTTGGCGCATTTTGTTCGGCCGGCACCGGGTGAAAGGTTTAAGTCGTTCATAGCAACGAGAATACGCCGTTGAGACGGTTTGAGACCGTCCCGAACATCCGGCAATGCACGACTGACAATTACGCTCATTGCGTAAGTCAGATAACTGTTTTTCATCTCGTCAGCGATAGAGAGTTGTAACAACCGTGTACCGTCATTGTTGCTGTCAGGATTGGAATTGAGAATTTCAGAGGATTCTTCTTCTTCAAATGGGAGATTTGTATCAGACATTGATTCGGTTTTTTATAAACGTAAATATTTTTAAGAAAAGGACTTAATACTTTCCTTCCAGGACTTAAAATAATCAAATCATATCGTCTATTATATCGAAATAAGGCGTTTTTACAACGGGGGGACAATGTAGTTAATAGTTTAGTGGATAGTTCATAGTTGATGGTATCGCAAACGAATTACAACCATAACAATAATAATCCCGCATACAACACAATAACAAAACCAAACCGTTGCACTCGTGAGTAAAAGCCCTTCGACGATACGACTTTTACCTACGACTTTTACCTACGACTTTTACCTACGACTTTTACCTACGACTTTTACCTACGGTTGCTACCTTTGGTTTACCTAAATGAACACACCAGCCTGGAACACTAAGTAAAAAATTGGAAAAATTTATCATTTTTGATTTTTTCGTATTGGAGATTTTTGAGAAATTTGATAATCTTACTTTTAGTAATATTTCGGCAGAATTTTATTGGAAGAGTGATCGTTCTTCAAAGAGAAATTATCAAGAAGTAGGCGATGTTTCTCTGAAATATTGTGTTGACATGTTTATGCCGACAATGTTTTTACGAAAATTCTACTGAATTACGGTTTTTATTATTTTATGAGAAACCGATAAAAAGTTGTTTTGGTTTTGAATATTTTATTTGTTGCGGAGGTTTTTAGAATGAATTTGCAAGACAACAGTAATCAAAATAAAGAGATTAAGGATATAAAAGTCTATGTTCGTTGGATGGTTCGGCGTGATTTTCCTGAAGTCATCGCTATTGAGCAATCTTGTTTTGAATTTCCTTGGAAAGAGGAAGACTTTATTCATTGTTTACAACAACGGAATTGTATCGGCATGGTTGCCGAATATGAAGGACGAGTTGTCGGTTTTATGATTTACGAAGTTCCGAAAAATCGGATTCATCTTTTGAATATCGCAACAATACCGGAATTTCAACGGCGCGGTGTTGCCGGTCAAATGATTCGGAAACTCATCGGTAAATTAGTCAACCAACGCCGAAACCGAATTGTTCTTGAAGTTCGTGAAACCAATCTTCCCGCATTAGTCTTTTTCCGTGCTCTTGGTTTTCGGGCAACTGTTGTTATCAAAAATTATTATGATGACATGAACGAAGATGCTTATGTTCTCCAATACCGTTTGTATGGACATTCGGATTCAACTTTTGTTCCTTCAAATCGTATCACCACAAAAATCGCCGGATAATTTGCCGGATAATTTATAGCCCAAACACAGAGATACTTCTTGCAGTTATCAATTTAATTTTTTACGTTAATAACCAATAGTAAGATTTCATTAAAATATTACAACAAATATTGTTTTAACAAAACATTTAATTGATTAAACGTAAAATGATGAATGTAAGAAATATACCTATGGGAACTTCTAAAAACCTAATGTAAAAATTTATTGTTAGAAGGAACGCGGTCGTCTCGACCGCATTTTTAGGCGTTTTTTGTAAAAAAACAGGGCTGGCGAGACGCCTGCGTTCCTCCTAATATTAGTTTTTAGAAGTTACCCTATTACATTTTGAAATCCGGTTTTCTAATTTCCGTGTTGGGT
>JAITIZ010000701.1 GCA_031279215.1 Planctomycetaceae bacterium | reverse complement strand
ATACTCCTTGTACTTTAAAATTCGGTTTTTATTTTCGGGAAATTCTAAAAACTAATTTTAGAAGAAACACCGGCGTCCCAATAACACTGTTTTTTATACAAAAAACGTCTAAATATGCGGTCGAAACGACCGCATTCCTCAAAATGAATAACTCCCGCTCACAGATTTGATTACACTCGTATGTTATTTCACCCGTGTTTATAAGTGAAAACAATGTACAACCATTTTATTTACTTTCAATTTTAACTTTTTAAAAATTATATTTATTATGGATCAAACAACTATTATTACAAACCTTCAGGATATTTTTGCAGATACTTTTGACATCGACGGTAAAACGATTACCCATGAAACATCGGCAAAAGATGTTAGCGGTTGGGATTCCGTTGCACATGTGATGCTTATCACTTCAATCGAAAAAAAGTTTGCAATTCATTTTACTGGGCGTGAAATCGCCGGTTTTAAAACAGTCGGAGATTTGATCGACGCCGTCGAAAAGAAAACTACCGGAAAGTGAGGTGATCATGATTGATAAAGAAAAATTTCCACATTCACAAATGTTTGTCAATGAACTTGAATCACTTAATGACCGTTTTATTATTCCACAAATCAAAACAATGATAAAACGTTTCGGAAATGATTACATTGCTTTTTTAGAAAAAATTTTGTTGTTGGCAAGTAAGTCCAGTGTATCATCTGTTGATGCAATATTAGATTTCACGGCATCACTTCTTAAAGAGCAAGTACGATTTAAACAAACAGAACGTTATTCACGTGAATCGTTCTCAGAAGTATATGATGAAGTGTACAACAATCCAGATGTTATGGAAGGATTTTACCTTGATGGACTTTTGTTGACTCAAGCCTGTTGGGAAATCCATTATCATATTCATCGTTTTTTTCAAAACCAATTTTTGCCGCAATGTAAAGGAAAAAAACAAGGAATCGAAATCGGTTTTGGACATGGACTCTATCTTTATGAAATTTTACAACAAAGTCAAAACAGTAGGGAGAGAATTAGAGTTTATGGAGTGGATATTAGCCAATATTCATTGAAGTATGCCACACGTTTATTGAAACAGAGTTTTTCAGAAAAACTATTTACATTAGCAATTGGTGATATTCAAAACGAACTTAATTTTCCAGAACAATCAATGGAATTTGGTCTAATGCCGGAAGTTATGGAACATATTCAAAATCCCGATCATGCTTTGCTTCGTATGAGACGTTGTCTAAAACCTGATTCACCATTATATGTAGTAACACCAATGAACAGTAATGCTATAGATCATATCACCAACTTCCAGTCGGTTGAAGAAATTGAAAAATTAGTTATATCCGCCGGTTTTGCCGTAGAAACAAAAGAGATTTTTTCAATCAAACAATTCCAACCAGAATCTAATGATGCAACAGAAACATTTGTTGCAGTTTTTCGTGCAATATAAAAAATGTTCAAAAATAAAATTCATCACATCGGCATTATCGTTCCCAATGAAGAGCAGGTAAACTTTCTTCTAAAACTAACGGGACTTGAACACGGACATTCCGTTTACGTTAAAGAGTATCAGGCAACATGTGTATTTGCTGTCGAGAAAGAAAGAGAAGGCTCACAACTCGAATTCATTATTCCAGATGTGAATAGTAAATTATCAAAATTTAATAACGGTCTTGGCGGTATTCATCATTTGGCAATTGAAACACCAAATATTAAACAAACAATGGAATATTTGGATAAAGAATTTGAAATAGATTTTATTGAGAAAGAACCTGTTGAAGCCGGTGATTTATTGATCAATTTTCTTTCACCAAGCATGACTCGCAGTATCATTATCGAATTTGTCCAAAAAAAATAATTTGTAATTATTTTTTTGTTATTAATTTTTTTCAGATTAGCAACAAATAAAATTAGCAAATATGTAATATATCCGCCGAATTTGCAAAAACGTATTTTAAACTGCTTTTACTTTAATTTTCGGTTATTATCGCCTGCTTACCTATTGGAAAGCAAGTTTTACTGAATACGTACTTGCCGCTGAATTTCATTGTACAATGCGTATAATTAACTATAACCATATACTAAAATCATGCCCGATACTTGTTATAAAAATTTTTCAAATTTCTACCAATTACTGGGAGAATCACCAATAACGCGGAATATAATACCACAAATTAATTTGCTTACTGAACGGTATGGCGGAGAATATCTCGATCTCGCAGAACGTATTTTATTGGTAACCGAACAACTCGGTTGGGATGCTTTTGAATGTTTTTCACAATATATTTACGATTACATTCGCGAGATGACACAATATCTCAAAACCGGCGAATACGGTCACTCTGATTTTGATGAAATTTATAAAAAAATATATGGAAACAAGGAAGTAATGGAGGAACTTTATCTTCCAGGACTCTTTCTTGCCTACGGTTTCACAACTATCTTGTACTCTAAATACCGCCTTTATCGCAACAAATTTTTGACTAGACTAAATAAAGATTCAGATGGTATTGAAGTCGGATTTGGTGAAGGTTTTTATTTGTGGGAAATGTGTAATCATATTCCAGGAATACATCCTAAAGGATTCGATATAAGCCCATCTGCAATTAAAATCGCATCAAAGGTTCTCAACAAATCAGAACAGCTCCTAGTAAACAAAGAAAAAGAACGAGAGAATTATACTTTACAAATAGGTAACATATTCAATGGACTTCCCATTTCTGATGCAAGTCAAGATTGGGGAATCCTTGCTGAAGTCATTGAACATATACCTAATCCAGAACTTGGACTTTTTGAAATGTCACGTGTTCTAAAACCCGGAGCTTTATTTTACGTAACTACCGTAAAAGATAGTAACCACATGGATCATATTACAAATTTCCCAAGTGTTGAGTACGTGATCGACTTAATAGAAAACACTGGTTTTATCGTTCAGGAAAAA
>JAITIZ010000698.1 GCA_031279215.1 Planctomycetaceae bacterium | reverse complement strand
CCGCCGCAAATTAACTCGAACAGAAAAAAATCTTACCCAAAAAGAACAACTCATTGCTAAAAAAGATAAAGCTCTTGCTAAAAAAGATAAGGCTCTTGCTGAAAAAAATAAGGCTCTTGCTACAAAAGATAAGGCTCTTGATGAAAAAGATAAGGCTCTTGCTGAAAAAGATGAACAAATTGCAAAACTTCGTGCCCAATTAAAATCAAATAAATAATAAAAAAACTGTTTGTGATATTTTAAAATTTCATGTTGATTTGTTGTTGATTAGTTCTGTATTTTGTTCTATTCATCAGAAACGCTTGAAAACGTAAATACAAACAATCCTTAAAATTAATTCTTTGGGGAAATGTTGACATTCGGCATTGGCAAGGGAGTTTTTTTAAGATTAACTATTATGTTGTTTCTGCTCAAAATGTAGAGTATTTTTCCTTTTCAAAAGTCATTTTTTCCAGTGGAACCTCCCAAACTGTATCATTATATTAAGGCAAGCGGTCTTGTTCAACCGGAATTATTGGACGAATTTCTCCAGAGATTTGAGTCGGGAGTTCTATTACCGGCTGGAATGATGGTTACGAACCCTATTGATCGGAAACACTTACAACATCCGGCTCAATTATGTTACGAAGTACACCGTTCAACCGAAACCGCTGAGGCAGACAAACCGTTTGATTCTTCCGATTCTTCTCTTGCTTCCCTAGACGGTGAAACGGTTAATCGTAACCGTAATCTGACAGTGCAAGATCGCCGATTTGCGGAGGAATTGGTTCGGAGCGGATTGCTTAACAATTGGCAGATACAACAATTATTGAATGGGCGTACCAAATTTACACTGGGTGGTTATTGGATTTTCGATGCGATTGGACAGGGCGGTTACGGACATGTTTTTTTGGGGTACAACAAATATGGATATGTTGCACTCAAGGTTTTGCCGCTTGCCAGAACAACACCGGAATTAACAGAACGATTTCTGCACGAAATTGAAATTCAAAAGAATTTTATTCATTTGAATCTTGTTCGGTATTTTGATTCTGGGCGTGACGGTAATGTTCATTATATGGTTCATGAGTTTGTTGACGGCGGCGATTTGCGTGAACTTTTTGTGAAGGAGGGGGTTTTACCCGTAACAATAGTTGCGGCCATTCTTAGTCAGGTTGCGAGGGGGGTTCATTATTTGCACGAAAATAGTATTATTCACCGTGACATTAAACCGGCGAATGTACTTTTGTCGAGTGAGGGCAGGGCAAAACTGACAGATATGGGACTTGCTGTTCCGTTTGAACGGAATTTCAAAGACCCGATGGTTCGGATGTTTGAGGAGGGTAATTTATTGGAACGTCAGATTGATTCTGCTTCGAAAGCGACTGGACGTGTTGCCGGTACGGTTGATTATATTGCTCCTGATCAGATTCGTAACCCTTCAGAACCAACACCGTCTTGGGATATTTATTCTCTTGGTTGTACTTTATACCAGATGTTGACGGGTTCTCTGCCGTATCCTAACGGCGATGTCAAGCAGAAATTTCGCGACAGAATTAATTTTGATCCGAAAGACCCGCGAATACTAAATCAAGCAATACCGTTTGATTTAGTTGATTTACTTCGCGGCATGTTGGCGCGGGAACCGTATGAACGGATTACAACAGCAAAAGAAGTTGCGGATCGTTTGGAAGTTTGGGCACCGCCTGACGGATTGATGTCCTATCTAAAATTTGCGTAACAATTCATAAAAAGTTAAAACCGGATTTATTGATAATACTTCATTTTTTGTTTTTTTCGTTTTCCAAATAGTTTTCTAAACAGTTTTCTAAACAGTTACGGTTATAGGTTATTTTGATTTATGATCCAAAGCAGAACGCGTGAAATTCAAGTTGGAACGATTGTTATTGGCGGCTGTCATCCGGTTGTACTTCAAAGTATGACGGCGACTAAAACCGCGAATATTGTTGCAACTGCAAAAACCTGTCAACATTTAACGGAAGCCGGAGCCGGAATTGTACGAGTTGCTGTTGATACGCAGCAGGACGCAATGGCATTGCGGGAAATTCGGAAACGGACAACTGCGAATCTTTCTGTTGATCTTCAGGAAAATTACCGTTTAGCGGAATTTGTTGCGCCGTATGTTGACAAAATCCGTTACAATCCTGGTCATCTGCGCCATGCGGAACCGGAAATTTCGTGGCAAAAAAAGACGGAGCGGATTGTTGAAATTGCACGAAAATACGGTTGTGCGTTACGGATTGGCGTCAATTGTGGAAGTCTTGATCTGTCGAATACTGTTAATGATCCGATATTCAACAGTATATTGGACAATGCTTTAGAGAGTGCGTTGAGACATGCGGATTTTATTGATTCGCTTGGGTTTCAGCGATTTTGTGTATCGATTAAGTCTTCGGATCCGATGACGGTTATTTTAGCGAACCGGCGGTTTGTGCTATTACGGAGCGATATTCCTCTCCATCTTGGTCTTACGGAAGCCGGAATGCCGCCGGAAGGTGTGATGAAATCTCGGCTTGCTTTGGAACCGTTGTTGGCGGAGGGAATCGGTAATACGCTTCGGGTTTCGTTGACGGTTCCGAATGAACACAAACACGAGGAAATCGAAGCAGGCAAACTCATTTTGCGTAACGTCCAACAAGGTAAAATATTAACAACCGCTGATTGGACACCGGATCGGCTCAATATTATTAGTTGTCCGAGTTGTGCGAGGGTGGAAAATGACCGGTTTGTTACATTAGCGCAACAGGTTCGGGAGGCAACCCGATTTATGAAGGATGTCCCGTTGACAATTGCGGTCATGGGTTGCCGTGTCAACGGACCCGGTGAAACAGATCATGCGGACATTGGACTTTGGTGCGGTGCAAAATCGGTCAATCTTAAACGAGGTACCAACCTTCTTGGAACTTTTTCTTATGATGAAATTGTTCAAAAGTTACTCAAAGAATTGGAACAATTTCAATAACAATATTCGTCCTGTTTCAGACAAAAATTCCACTGAAATATTACGATTTATCTAAACCTTGTTTTTTGAGTTAATCAATTTCCGGCGAGTTGTTTTAGGTCTTGTTCGATTTGGCGGATATCGGTTTCGACTTTCCAATGGATCGATGGAGAAATACCTTCAAAGAATTTTTGTTGCGATTGAATTACTGTTTCATCAGATTGACGGAGATTTTCGCTTTTGGTTTCGATAATCAAATGTAATTCTACATCGTTTGTTTTTTCGTTGCGAATAGCATAAACGAAATCCGGACTCGTTGTGCCGCCGGTGTAAGTCGGTAACGGTAATTTCACACTGCCTTTGGGTAACTTGCCGTAAACAA
>JAITIZ010000663.1 GCA_031279215.1 Planctomycetaceae bacterium | reverse complement strand
CTGCCCTGTTTTTTTACAAAAAACTCCTAAAAATGCGGTCGAGACGACCGCGTTCCTTCTAACGATAAATTTTTATATTAGGTTTTTAGAAGTTCCCTATAATATGTTTCTGATCATTTTGTACTTCAAATAACACTTGCATTTTTCCTAAAACGTGGCGAAACGAACATTAACAATTTCTTAATTTTATACATTTTACAAAAACTTGCAATCGAATTTAATACGGTTTTTCCTAAAAAAGTATAAAACCATAAAATAATCGTCGTTAAAAATACGGTATTTTACGCATCTTTAAAAGGTAACTGTTTATTTTTGTTTTCATTCCTGTAAGGTGAAATGATATTTTTCCTACGTCCTGAATGGTAGTTGAGAGCGGAGAGTTGATAGTGGAGAGTACCGCGAGCGGATTTTTAGAATGATTGTAATTATTCAGTAGAGTGAACATTTCATCAAGAATTTTTAATTCAGAATGAACGGTACACGCTTTAATGTAACTTTTTACTTTAATAATTCTTTACTAATGATTGATTCCATTAAAATGTTAAAAAAATAGTAATATATCAGTGAAATAATTGTAGATCACAACCATAGTAGCCCTGAAAGGGCGTTAGGATTATAGCCCACCCCAACGGGGTGGGTTACAAAGCACCCCTCATTACTAAGCCCGGAAAGGGCGATAGGAAATTTTACACGGTTCGTTATTTAATCATCTTCCCGCTGCCCTTTCAGGGCGTTGGGGTGGGAGGGGGAACTTAAACCCACCCCGTTGGGGCGGGCTATAATACTGACGCCCCTATCGGGGCTAATATAAAAAACAAAAATTCCACTGATATATTACTTATTTTATTTCTTACGAATTATGTTTTATCAGATTATTACGAAATCGTAATATTTTACAGAATTTTTGTCAATAAGCAATTTGTAACTATTCAACGGAATATTTCTGTGGAATATTTCTGTGGAAAATTTCTGCGGAATATTTTTGCAACTGTTTTGTAGAATTTTTATTTTGTGATCACTCTCCTGATCTTTTTCCTACGCCCTGAAAGAGTAACATATTTAGTTGATAGCGGATAGTGGAGAGTTGATAATATCTGTCTATTTTCGTCCGCAAATTTACGCAGATTTTAGTCAACCGATTTTCGCAGATTTTCGATCTTCGTGGATTTTCAAAGATTCTTTTTTGAGAGTACGAAATAACGACACAAACAAAGGAAAAATAGACAAAAAAATAGAGAAAATTATTTTCAAAAATTTTTTTTAAAATAATCTGCGAAAATCTGCGGACGGTTTGAATTATGTGTTCGTTAATAAAATAGACAGTTACAATTGATAGTGTCGCAAGCGGATTTTAGCCGGAATGGTTATAAATCTGCTTAAAAATTGTACTTCCGTGTGCAACAAATTTATCTTGTAATTTGTGTTTTATTTGAAACACAAACCCAAGATTTATTTCCTCAAAAAAAGTTGTATATCAAAATTAAAAGGCTACACACGGAAGTACCAAACAGAAAAGAAAAAAAGTGAAAAGAAAAAAAGTGAAAAGAAAAAAGGAAAAGAAACGAAACACGAAAAGGAGCATTTTATATTGGATTTTATACGAAATATAGTTTTAATTTTGTTGTTGATAATATTTGTAATTATTCAATGGAATTTTTTTCTTTGAAGGGCGATTTCAAAAATTCTATTGAAATATTACGGTTTCTTTATTAAATGTGCAGCTTAAATTTTGTTACTATTTTTTCCAAGTTATTTGCCATACTGTGCATTTCATTTGCTGCGCTGGCGGATTGTTCGGCGGCGGCGGAATTTTGTTGAGTTACGGAGTCGATTTGTTGTAATCCGATGGTAACTTGTTCCACACCTTGAGCCTGTTCATTGCTTGCGTTTGCAATACCGGCGACCAGATCGGTTGTTTGTTTAATTTGTTCGACGATGGAGTTGAGAGTTTGCGAGGTACGTTTTGCAACTTCGCCGCCTGTATTTATTTCCCGACCGCTTGTTGAAATCAAATCGGTTGTTTCTTTTGCGGCTTTTGCGCTTCGTGCCGCCAGGTTACGAACTTCTTCCGCAACCACTGCAAAACCTTTACCGTGAGCACCTGCCCGTGCAGCTTCGACTGCCGCATTCAACGCCAACAAGTTCGTTTGAAACGCAATATCATCAATAACTTTGATTACTCGTTGAATCTCGTCTGAATTTTTGGTAATTCGTTCCATAGCACTGGTCATTTCCCGCATTGCCTGCTGTCCATTTTCTGCTGCGCCGGAAGCTTTTTGTGCAAGGTCACGGGCTTGGCTGGCACTTTGGGCATTCTTTTTGGTTTGGCTGCTGATTTCACTCATGGATGCGGTGATTTCTTCCATCGAAGCTGCGGATTCTTGCGAGCCGTTAGACAATGTTTGCGAAGCACTGGAAATTTCCGTAACTCCGGTTGAAAGTTGTTTAACACTATGGTTGATTTCAAACAATACGGAATTGACTTCTTCCAGCATTTTAGCAAGATTCATATTCATAGTATCAAGCGGACCTTTTTCTTTAATAGTGATACGCCAATCACCTGTTGCTAAGGCATTGGCCATTTTGTCTATTGTTTTGTAATCCTTTAAGACAAGATTGAGACCGCCTATCAAATCACCAACTTCATCCTGGCGGCTGAGTAAATCCGGTTTGATTTCAATACTCAAATCACCCTCGCCAACAAGACGTTTTACTACATTGAGTGCTTTAAGTAATCCAGAGGAGATATTCCGGCTCAAGACAATACTAATAATGATTCCAAACAACAACGCCAACCCGGAAACTCCAAGAATTAACCAAATAATTTGATTCACCGTTTGATCGGTTTCTATTCGGATTTTTTCTGCTTTTTGGGTGAACAGTTCAACTAGTTTTCCGGTAAGTTCCACAAGCTCTTTGCTAAATTTGGCGTTATCGATATCGCTTTGGCGTTGTTCTTTATCGCAGCGAAGAATTTCACTCATATATTCTTTCCACTGTTTGATATGAGTGATGGCTTTGTTAATAATTTCGAGATGTTCTTTGATGATAGGATTGGTTTTAACATTTTCCATTTCGTCTAACAGTTTTTTAATAACGTTATCGATATCCAAGTGAAATTTTAATTTACTTTGTACATCCAATGTTTCCAGGGATTGGTAATACCATTGTCGGGCATTTTGCATTTGCGAGGCGGCGTTTTGAAAGAGTTGTTCTAAAACCACTAAGTCTTTGTGATAATATTTTTTACCTTCATTTTCGAGGATATTTTTTTCCATTGATTCTGTGATTGCGGTGATACATTCATGAAAACTGTCAACAACGGATTGTCCGGTTTCGGCGAATTTTTGAAATATTTTCATTCGTTTTCGTTCTTCCTGATACCAGGAGACATCACCTTTAACAAATTCGGCGTATATTTTTTCAATTGTTTCGAAATCGGTTAGAGTTTCCGAAGATAACTGATCACGAATTTGCGTTGCCAATCCTTGAACCATTTTATCATATTTCTGGCGTTCTTGTTCATATTTCAGGTCGTGCGAGATGGAAGCGTTCAATGCTGTTGTAATGGCGTTAAGTATTGTCAATCTCATTTGCCGTATTTTTCCTTGAGTGTCTTCTATTTTAAGTAAAGTGTCCATATTGGAATTGATGGTTCTCATACCATACCACGAAGTTGCTGTAACAAGTATCAATAAAATCAAGACAATAATAAAACCGCCGCTTAATTTGGTTCTAATTTTGTATTTGTTTAACATAATGGAAAAACTCCTCCTGGTTGGGGAATTACTTGGAATAATTTCTAAAAACGTATTTTCTACAAATTTACTTTTTGAAAATAAGAATTAACAACAAATTTTCAAATAAAATATAGGTTTTATGTTTTTTTGAAACAGTAATTAGTTTAATTTTTGGTGCCGTTACTTGTTATAGGATATTTACGAAACATTAATATTTGTTTTATTGGGATGTAGTGTTGTATATTCCTGTAGAATATTGAAACTGAAAAACGGATTTTTTAAATAGAACAAATATAAAATGATTACGGTACAAGATGCCCAAATCCAGATAGTTTATGAAGCCGATGGTTTACTGTTTTTATTGGTAATGGTTATCCAACAGCGTTTGGTGAGATTTTTTTTTGATTTTGTTTTTGGTTTGTTCACCACTGGAATTTTTAGTGAAGATCACACAAAAGATCAAGAAATTTCGGTGATTGTTTAAATAAACCCTTATTTTGAAGATTAATTAGGTTTGGTATGGACACTTTGGTACATTAAAAAGAGTCTGATTATTTAGAAACTTGGGAGCAAACATAGAGTAGTGGATAGTGAGTAGTGAATAGTTAATAGTGCCGCAAGCGGAATTATTGCCGTTTTGGTAGTAATCCGCTTGCGACACTCTCAACTCTCAACTCTCAACTACTCTCATCCCCCTAGCGGGGTTAAGATCACAAAATAAAAATTTCACGGATCTATTACGATGTTTTTAGAAGTTCTCCAAATTAAATGGACAATTACTTGAAAACATTTCACAAATACATTTACTTCGGTTTACTCACCTTAAAGTCAAAAATCTTTTGATTTTCAGAGACATTGGCGGTGAAAGGAGTTGTCGTTACATCACCGAACACAGGATCAACTAAATAAATTGTTCTTTCTTTGGCATCAGTCTCCGAAGCATTTATTGTAACTATATAATTGCCCGGAGGCAAACCATCACCTGGTTTCAGGGAAGTCAATGTAAAAGTTCCATCCGGTTGAATTTTACCTTCAGCCATGAAAGTTGCTGTTGAAAAGGCGATTCCGCCTTGGGTTAACGGCGAACCGTCTTCAAATGTTACTTTACCATGAACGGGAATAAATCCATTATTGCAACCGGAAATAGTAATACACAATAAAATAAAAAGGAAATAATGTTTCAACATAGTTATTAAAGGAAAAAGTTTTAAGGGATTTCACCGATGGTATGCCCATCACTAACATGACCGAGATAATGTAACATTTTATTATTACCGGCAGGTATTGTATTGGAGATCGCCCGCACCGAACCATCACCTAAAAGAAAATTAGCAATTCCCGAATGAATTCCGCCCCAATGCGGCGGCAATGGTGAAGTACCCGGGTTAATATTATTCGCTGTATAATTGGGTTCTTTCCCTATTCCGCCGCGAAAACTTCGCATAGAAGCAAAACCGGATAAACCATTAGCAATCAAAATAGAACAATCAGAAAGATGACCGCGATCATCACTTGTTCCGTTATAAGCACAATCGTTGACATAGTCCTGAGCAATATATTTTTCACCAATAATCAATTGATTACTGGAACCGTCGCTCCACCACGCCATTGTATCATTGGGCATCCAACTTCCGAGATTGGTTGAAACAAGTTTTGCTGCACGAATGGGTCCCGCATAATCATCTGTTTTCATTGTTGAGGAAGTAGATGTTCCTGGTGTATTACCCGTTCCGCCCGGTAAACGTGTCCAGTTGGGCCAGGTCATAATGTCTTCACCGTAAACGATGGCATAGTCACTTTGGGGACCGAAAGATGGTCCATCTATGGGGTTAGAATTTTGTGCATTACCATAAGGTTCTGTTTTGGAGCGGCGGGAGGGACAAAAATACACAGGAACAGAATTGATTGCTTTCCGTTCGTCTGTTGTCAAAATATTTGTTCCTGCGGTACCGGAACCCCAAAACCCTGTATTGGTACATTTAGTGTCCATACTGGAAGTTTTTTGCATCAGGAGGTTGTATAAATTTTCCTGTTCGATAAAGGGATAAATAATCCCCCAAAACGTCACACCGGAAGGGTTACCACCATCGGGAATTGCTACAGGTGGAATACCGTTTTTTGTGTCGTGAAAGTTGTGAACGGCGATACCGAGTTGTTTGAGGTGGTTGGTACACATTGAACGTCTTGCCGCCTCGCGTGCTGCCTGCACAGCCGGTAACAGTAATGCAATTAACACGCCGATAATTGCAATGACTACAAGAAGTTCAACAAGGGTAAACGCAAGAAAAAGTCTTACTTTCATTGTTTTTTCTCCTTAAATGGAAGAAGTGAAAATTTAAACAGATTACATAACAAATAATCTGCTTTTGCTAAAAACTGGGAAAAACGTAACGCCGAGAAACGGCAACAGAA
>JAITIZ010000250.1 GCA_031279215.1 Planctomycetaceae bacterium | reverse complement strand
TTAAACATTGCCGGTACAACATTTTCTAATAATACCGCAACACAAAACGGCGGAGCCATTTGGATTAACGATTCACGTACTCCAACAAATTCATCGAACTTTAAGATGAATATTCTGGATATTGATTCCGGTATTTTTGATAAGAATGAAGCGGAAAACGGCGGAGCCATTTATGCAAAAAATACAACAATAACTTCGAAATCTAAAGGCGTTAAATTTAGCAACAACAAAGCCGCTCAAAACGGTGGTGCCCTGTATGCTGAAAATTCCGATTTGTATCTTATAAACGCAACTTTTATGGACAATGAAGCGAAAAACGGTAACGGTGGTGCAATTTATTTTCTGACAAATAATAATCAGGATCGAGTAATTACATTGAAAACTCTTGCCAATATTACGAATTATTTTACCGGAAATAAATCGGGCGATAAGGCTAATTCAATGGACGATAAGGCTAATTCAATTTACTTTGACATAAAAGGCAAGGATGTAACTAAAATTAGTCTGAATGTGGAAACGGACGGACTTTTGAGCATGAATGATCCGATGAGTGTGGACGAAAATAATCAAAATCTCGATCTTGATATTGTCAAAAGCGGAACCGGAAAATGGTCGCTTGGCGGAACAAACGATTTTAGCCGTACAAAAGTCGGAACAACGGTTGATGTTCAAAGCGGAACTTTTGAGTTACAAAACGGCAGTGAACTTTTATTGACGAACACAGATCAATCGGATGATTATTTTAAATTAAGTAACAACGCAACCTTTGCAACAACAGGTCCGGTTAATACTTCCGTTATTACCAACTTGAAAACAACAACACTTGATTTTGCCGCCGGTTCGAAAATGCAGCTTGCCGGCAACCTGGCTCTTGAGATTAAAAATGATTACACAATCGCTTCAATATTGAGCGGTAACGGCGGTTTGATCAAGAAAGATAATACCGGCTTGACCTTTGCCGGTGCAACAAAGAATTACAACGGCAATGTTACGATTGAAAGCGGCAGTTTTGAAATTCGGGAAAGCGGTGTTGCCGGCAGCGGAAGTTTCGTAACAGAAAACGGTGTTTTTACGATGAGTCCCGATACGGAACTAACATTGTACGCTAATCCCAATCAACCGAGTCTTGTTGCAAAATCTGTCTCGATTGATAAGGTTAATTTGACGATTAACGGAATCAGCAGCAATGACGATCAAAAAGAGTTTATTTTGATTCACACCACAGATGGAATTTCCGGCAATTTCAAAACTGTGGATGATGGAACAAATAATGAGGATGATGGAACAAATAATACGTTTACGGAAATTGATTATCTCACGTTCAATCTTGATTTTCTGAATGACCGCAAAGATTACGGCGGAACGATTGGTTTACGTTGGTACAGCAAAAACGAAGGCATCGAAGCATCCGGTCAATTTACGATAGATGAAAACAAATATTTCAATGTCGGAGTGGAACTTTACGACAATAAAACTAATCTTGATTCGGATTGGTCGGGAACAACTCTTGATAAATACGGACTCGGAACATTGGAACTTTCCGCAACAAATACTTACAGCGGTAAAACAACAGTTCACGCCGGTGAACTGCTTTTAACCAATAAACAAGGAACCGGATTGGGTAATGCGGTTGTTGAAGTACAAAGAAACGCACGGCTTGGTCTTAATTTTGACGGAGTGTACAATAAAACGATTACCGGTGCGGGACAGTTAATTCAATACGGCGGCACGGTGGAGCTTGCCGGAAACAACACCTACACCGGCGGAACTCTCTTAAAAGGAGGTGTAACAGAATTTACTTCAGAGAATCAATTTGGAACCGGTACAATAATTTTTGACGGCGGAACATTGAGAAATAAGGCGGAAACAACATTGAAACGGTCTATCCTTATTAGAGACGGTCAAACCGCTCAATTCGATACACCGCTTTTCGATAATAGTTCCAAAAATTCATTGACCTTTGGCGGTACGATTTCCGGTAACGGCGGATTGGAAAAAACCGGTAACGGAATTTTAACATTAACCGGAAAAAATACATTTACCGAAACATCATATATTCGTAACGGCGGATTGAATATTGAAGGTTCGGTTCAATCCGATGTTCGTGTTCAAGCGTTTGCTGCTGTTTCCGGCTCCGGTAACATTAATAACGATTTGTTTATTACTCGTGACGGTTATTTCGATTGGTATTTTACGCCGAACCAATCCGATTCGGAACCGTTAAATGTGAACAGTTCAATTTATCTTGCCGAAGGAGCCGTGTTCCGTCCGCGAACAGATTCAACTAATTTTACAAATCAAATTGTTGACTGGACAGTATTAACGTACAATAAAACGCTTGGCGGACAATTTTTTGCCATTGATGATACATTTAATGCTTTTTACAATTTTGAATTGAATTATTCGGTTCCGGGTGAAATTCGGGTCAGCGGTGAACTGTTGAGTCATCCGCGTGCGATGGGCGATGTGATTACAACAGGACTTTCTATTGCGAACCGTAAATTGTACAGAAATGTGTTTACTGAATTGTTCCGCGAAACAATGTACCGCAAAACGGCAATACGCAATATTAATAGCAACGATAATAATAACGATAACAGTAATGCTTCGGTTCGCGGACAAGCGGTTCAACCGAAACGTTCCATTTGGTTTACTCCGTCAGCCCGCGCCAACAAATTCGCCAGTACGTTTGTCGGCGGCACCTATAATTTCGAGGCTTATGGAATGCAGACCGGCTCAACATTCTGGTCGAATAATAACAGTTCGCTTGGCTTGATGATCGGTTATGAACGCGGTTCACTCAGTAACAAGCTTGATTGGATTCGCAGCCATGATTACCAGATTGGTTTGTATTTCGGTCATATTTTCCGTAACGGTACAGAATTTCGCAGTTTTATCGGCGGCGGTTTTCAAACGTTTACCGCATCGCGTAACGATATGGTAGAAACGTACATGACCAAGTATGACGGTTCGAGTTTTGAAATCAACGCCGAATTAGGAAAACTGCTTGTAACTCAAAACGGTACGTTATTGCGTCCGTATTTTGCAATGGATATTGAATACAGCGGACAAACTGCGGCTCAGGAAAATGAAATCGGTAATGCGTTCCGGCATTACGGACGCGCAGACCTTTCACAATTTTTTGTACGGTTTGGAGCCGATGTTGAAAAACGGTGGCAATATATTGATATTAACGGCGGAGCAAGTTATACCGGATTACTGTTTGGTCAAACCCGCGCTCAAGCCCCGATTTTCTACCCGACACGCGGAGCCGGAACCACCTCTTACGGCGCACGGCTCGGACGTTCTTCCGTAACACTAAAAACCGGTTTGAACTGGCATTTAAATCCTCAAAGAGTGAACACTATTTTCCTTGATTACTTTGCCGATATTTATTTGGATCGGGCAGGTAAAGTTGGTGATAGTATTCAGCATTCCGGCAATCTCGGTATTTTGGTACGGTTTTAAACTCATATAACCGTTCAACTCAATACCATAAAATAGGTAATTATTTCCGTATCGTTTTTATTTTTTCTTCTTAATCCCGCTAGGGGTGTGATGTACATAATCGGCGGTAAAGCGAAGCGCAACGTAACCTATGGATTGGGAACATCTTATACTTATCCTTTTTAATCCCCAAAAATTCAAATGACAAAACGCAATTACGGAAATGAACTTGGTTTTAGTACCCGCGCAATTCATGTTGGTAATGATGCGGACGCTGAAACCGGCGCAATTCGCCGACCAATCACAATGGCAAATAGTTATCAATTGCCTTATGATCCGACGGAGTTGAATTGGAGCAGTGCGGGCGGAATGCTTTATACTCGTAACGGCGGTTGTAATCAACTTTATTTGCAACAGAAATTAGCGTCGCTTGAAGGCGGTGAAGATTGTATTGTGTTGGCAAGCGGAGTTGCGGCTCTTTCGGGGTTATTTTTTTCGTTGCTGAAATCCGGTGATCATGTTATTTTTTCAAGTGTAACTTATATCGCAGTCTATCGTCTCTTGAACGAACTTTTCAATAACAAATTCAATATTAAAACAACAATTGTTGATACATCGGATATTGATGCGGTACGTGCGGCAATTCGACCTGAAACAAAATTGATTCATATTGAAACGCCGGGCAATCCGACATTGGCTATTTCCGATATTGGTACAATTGCCGAGATTGCCCATTCCAATCATGCGTTACTTTCTGTGGATAATACGCTTGCGTCTCCGTTTAATCAGCGGCCTCTTGAATTGGGTGCGGATTTTTGTGTTGAGAGTTTGACGAAATATATCAATGGTCACGGCGATGCGATGGGCGGCGCAATAATTGGCGCAACAAAATTACTTGATCCGATTCGCTTGCAAGCACAGGTGAATCTTGGCGGTACGATAAGTCCGTTTAATGCGTGGTTGATAATGCGCGGAGTTGTAACATTGCCGTTTCGCATGAGGCAGCACAATGAAAGTGCAATACGAATTGCAGAATTTTTGGAATGTCAAGATCGAGTCAAATTTGTTGCCTATCCGGGGTTGCCGAGTCATCGTCAACACGACATTGCCGTAACACAAATGTCGTCCGGTTTTGGCGGTGTTATGTCGTTTGGTCTTGATGCGGATCACGACACGCATAACCGTTTCATTGCCAATCTGAAAATAATAACGTCCGCAGTTTCGTTGGGACATGATGAAAGTTTGATTGTATTCATCGGCGAAAATGATGAACGGCAATATTTGTACCCAAAAGAATTTCACAACGGTTTTTTCCGTTTCAGTACCGGTTTGGAAGATACCAACGACCTCATCAACGATTTACAACAAGCAATAAATTCAATTTAGTAACGAAAGAATATATTCCTTATATACTTCTTGCAGTCCTAATTTTACGTTTAATCAATTAAGGGTTTTGTTAAAACGATATTGCCTTAACCTTTCAATGGAATATTTGTTTTTCGCTCTTAACCTCACTACGGTTATACACCTCTCGTCCTGCGGGACTAATAAAAAAACGAAATCATTACAAAAATTACACTGAAATCTTACAATTGATTATTAACTTGAAAAATTAAATTGAATGACTGCATGAAGTATATTTTACAATTATTAACGTAACATGAAATAATATTTTTCTTGTAACAGGTGTTTGCCATGATCAATAGGAATAATTTATAATGTTACAAAGTTGGTATCAGATACGGTTTCCTGTGAGAACCGCGTGCAAGTTTGTAGGCGGGTTCATTTCCGGCAAAACATTCGTTTTCCGTATCACATTCGAGCCAACACCCCAATATTGTTTCATTTGGATCAATTTCATGAGCGGTTAAGTGTTTCAGATATCGTTCGTGCATTTCCGCAAAATACGGATAATCCGCAACCGTTTTTTTCTGTTCCGCCAGATTTGCCCGTTGCCCCAAACGGTAGGAAATATTTCCGGCATGACCAATACGGGTTGAAAGATGTCCGCATAAAACATCCGACGCAAGATCATTTTTGTTACCATTTCGTACTGCGTTGATGAAATTGTTCGGTATTGTCAATGTCAAAAACAGGTATTGTAGTGTTCATTGGTAAAATATTAAATGTGTAATATTTTTATTGATTGGAAACAGAGACGTTGAGAAACAAAATTTGTAGCGATTATAACTGGTCATGTAAAATAAACAAGGGGCAAACAAATCGGGAATAAATGTTCCCAATTTGTTTTTTCCACTTATGAGAACCTCTAAAAACTTTGTCAATAATCTTTATTTTTCAATGATAATGTTTTGTTTTTATAAAACAAATTTTTAGAAGTTCCCTTATGTAAAAAATTACGGAGCGGCGGATTCAGAACCGGCAATTGATCCCAAGGTACCACAAACACCAAGTTCACTTGGACTGCTTGTAACTTGTTGTATTTCTGTATTGATGGTATCGTTTTGTATTTTGATTTTATAATTTTTGGGAGTTTTTAGTGAATAGTTAATTTTGTTGCCGGAACGTGTCCATTTTAACTCCATAACATCTTCACCAATTGGAATTGATCCGCTGCAACAGTCAAGTACAAGATCACTAAAACGAATCGTTATTTCCCTGTTAAGATAATCAATCTGACTAATACCAAGTACATCACGATACAACACATGTCCAATATACGACGCAAAACCGTGATTGCAACTTGCATGAGGTGTCATGTTTTCCCAAAGCGTACCCGTTTGATCCGCCATCGCATAAAAATAATTCTGAATCTCCAACAGCAACTGACTTTGTAATCCGTAACGCGAAAGAATATCCATTCGCATATAATTTCCCACAAAAGCATTTGCCGGATAAACCGACGGGTAAATAGCCGTAACATTGCGGTTGGGACCAAATTCCGTAACCAACTTTTTCCAAAGTTCAGGATGCGATTCAGGTGTAACAATATTGAAAAAGAACGCATAATATTGGCAAACTTCGGTCGTGTTGTTTGTTGGAATTAGTTTTCCGTCTTTTCGTAATGCGTTGTCGATGAAGAAATCGCCGTTGAACGATTGGCGGATGATGGTTTGTTTTATTTGTTCCGCTTTTTTTGCCCATTCGGAATTACCGTACAGGTGAGCGGCAGCATCCAATGCCGCACAATAAAGCATATTGGTCGGATAATTGACATCCATCACAAACTCGTTTGCCTTTGACCATTCGACAAATTTCCAACCGTCAAGTTTTTCAAGTAAACCGTCTTCATTTTCAAATTTTGTAAAATATTTCAAAAGATTTTCGATTCTTGGTTTTAATTTCGTAACCAATGAAGAATCACCGCCGCGCTGTTGATAATCGTCAATTTGCAGAATAAACCACAATGACCATTGCGGAATAAAATTATCGTTGCTGTCTGCGGGAAAAAGTAAATCAGCAGGATAACACATCGGGATCATTCCTTCAGGCAGATTTTTGAAACTTTCCGGAAGTGCGTAACTTTCATATAAATTATGTGCCGCCGCCGAATAACCGGTAAATTCCTTCTCCATAATGGCCGCATAATAACTGTCACACAACCATCCTCCGCGTTCACGTGAAGGACAATCCATAAGAACATCCAATGCGTTTTGCCGTGAAGATTGTTTTGCGGCTGCGTAGATTGCGTTTAATTTGAAGTTGCTGCAATGGAATGTTGCCTTCTCGTTTTCAGGATACGAAAATTCTCGGAGATAAATTTTGTCAATCCGGCAATCGCCTTCTGTTACAATTATCTTCAGATATTTGAACGTGTACGATTCAAAGGTTTCCAAATCATAAACGCCCGGATTTAATTCGTAACCAATTTGGTTATTGATATCCATGCGTTGTTTGGTTTTGACATCGCCTTCAGTTAAGAGTTCGTCGAAATAAAAATACAATTTTGTCCGGCTGTTACACATAATTTTTGCACCGATAAAACCGGAATAATCAATTCCGAAACCGTAAATACAAAATTCATTTTTCCGCAACGGAAACGAGCCGAACACTGCTGCCGGTTTGTTGATGATTTCTTTCGTATCCGTAACAATTTCTTGTATCCGTAACGACGGAATCACTTCAAGTTCCGATTCGGGAAAACCCTTGAAAACAGGGCTTATTTTAGTCAACGAGCGGTCTCTTCGGTAACTTTGGGGCAAAACGGTTTTGACGGTTCCTTTGGCGTAAACAGATTCCGGTTCAACAATATTGAATTTAGGTAACAGAACATGACGAGGTAACAATTTCACCATTGGAAATGTTGTTAAATTAATTTTGTCAAGGGTTGTGCTGTTTGGAGTTGATGGAGTAATTGTTGTTGATGTTCGCCATTTGTTGTAGTCTTCCGTCATACGGTAATATTCTGTAAAGGGACGTTGAAAACTGTAACGTTCAACTTTTTGTATTCGTTCCGGTAATCTGAAAACTTCAAAATCCTTATCACCGGTGGCGAGAATTACGTTGCCGTTGACATCAAGTTCCGCCAATAAAAATGACGGTTGATCCAGCGTATAGTACGAATTGACGTTGTAACCGGCAACCTCAACGGCAACAATATTTTCGCCTGTTTTGATAAGTTTACCGACATCATATTCATCGATACGAAAATATCCGTGTGCTGCCCGCGCCGGACCCGAACCGACAAATGTTCCATTGACAAACACACGGTACAATGTTGATGCGGTGATTTTCAGTTTCACATTTTGACCAATATTTCCTTGAAAAACACTGCGAAAACCGAGACTTAAATTCATCTCTTTTTCGCGTCCTTCCGCCCACACCGGAACCGCTTTTTGTACTAATTTGGTTGTTGCCGCAATGATTTGCATGTTCATTTGTAAGACAACACAAAATAAAACGGTAAAGAAAATCCCGATTGGAAATATTCTCTTGAATAAATTTACAAATATGTTTTTGCTGATACATAAATTAAACATGGAAAACCTACGATAATGTTTTTAGTTTTAGTTTTTGGGTTATGGTAACTATCTATTTTTGTATTAACCTTGCGTGATTAGTTATACGATTACGTGATTAAAAAACAAAATAGAAAATTACAACGATTTTTATTAAATCGAAACAATTTTTATTATTGTTCCGGTTTTACTAATTGTATTAAGTCAGGAACATCATATTCGAGTAATGCTCCATGAACAAGATTTGTAATCGGATAAAATGAACAACCGGCTTGAACAACATCATACCATGACCGAACCGGTTTATCAAGTTTCACACCGGAAAAGAGTGCGGGTTCCAATGCGGCGGCATGTAACGCAATAAGTCCGACGGTTTCACCGCAGGCAACGATTTCAGATTTTTGTACAGAATGAGTTTCCGACAGCCAACGTGTAACAACCAATAAATCTTCCGTTCTCATTCCAACGTATGATTTACCAAGCAAATACGCCAGATAATAATCGGTTCCATCGGTTCCGAACCATTGATGAGCAAAATATTGTGAACATACCGCCTGCGTTTCACCAAGCCCGCGAAGATCAACCGCCACAACCGTTTTACCGTTACGGAGCAATGTTTCAATTTGCGGTAAATCCGCCGTTTTGCCTTTTTCGTGCAGAAAAATCGTTGTTCCTTTCGACTCTGTTTTTGGAACGAATTTCAGTGCCGGAAGGAGAATTTTACCGTTTTCCGTTTTAATTACAAAACGTTCAATATCGGCGGCGGTTTCTTTTAATGTTTCAGGAATATTGGTTTTTCCTTTATTTTCAACAGACCCTGCCGGAAGTTCCGCAAACGGGCGGATACCGGTAATGTTCCGAATTGTTGCAACAAATTCATTGTTGCTGCGGTTTTTGTTCTTTGTTTTACGAATATTAAGCAATTCATTATTGTAATCGCAGTTCAGATCGAATGTTGATTTGGCTTCGGTAAGTTTTAATACTTCGCCGTCGGGTGTTGCGAGAAATTCTTTTGGATCAAGAATCGGCATCTCTTTTGTTTCGAAAATCTGTTCATCACGTCCGGCAAGCCAGCGAAGCATCCAACGAATAGAACCTTCACGCAAATTTTTTTGCCAACCGTGTTTATCATCGTGTTCAATAACCGACATTTTTTCAGCGTAACCGAATCGGTCAAAAATTCGTTTCGCATTCCGTACCGTTTTCCATGCGTCTTCTACTGGAAAGAAATCTTTTGTTGTCGTTTCAATTAGTGTCGGTTTTGGCGCACGTATGATACAATAATCAACATGATCCATTCCGAAGGCGAGTTGACCGAAGATATTTTGTTCGGCGTCCTGCGGTCCGATTTTGGGAATCATGGAATCGTACAAACCGCAAAGATAACAAGCCGGAACCGCTGCTGTAACACGGTCGTCCAAAGACATAATATATGCCGTTTGCGTTCCGCCGCCGCTAGTTCCTGTAACACCAATTTTGTCCGGTATCACATCAGGACGGCTTTGCAGATAATCAATTGCCCGAACCATATCCCAATATTCAAAGGTTGCCGTGTTACGACCAAGCAAAATACTTCCGGCACCAATAATATTGTGAGCCGGAACACTTTGGGCTGCCGGTTTTCCCTCATTCGTCAAACGTTGTGAACGTTCACCCTGTTCAATGGGATCAATCGACATTGCCAGTAAACCGTTTGACGCTGCAAGTGCCGGAACTTGTTGATATTCCTCAAATGATTTTCCGTTATTAATATGACCGCAAACAACCAGAACAGCAGGATAAGGCGGTTTGAAACGGGTTGCGTCCGGAATAAAAACGGCAGCGGAAACATAGAATTTCGGAACACTTTCAAAAATAAGCATTTCAACACGGTAAGCATTTTTACCGGCAATTCCGTTTTCAAATGTTTTTGTAACTTGAGGATTCAACGGTGAATGACGATCCCATGTTTTACCGAGTTGATGCAGGAAAAATTCTTTCCGTTCCTCCTGATATTTTGTAACATCATCAAGCGTTTTGAGTTGATCGTAACGTTGCTGCCAAACGGTTTTGGCGTCGGCAATTTCACCTAAAAGGAACGTTTTCATCATTTCCTTTGGTTTGGAATCAGCGGAAAGAACATCGTCATTAAATGGTTTTTCAGTGTTTTGAGCCAACAACATATTAGCAAGGAAAAACACCGTAAACAGAACAAAAATAATTATTCGTTGCATTGAATTAAAACTTGGGTTAAAGGAAATTTATTGTAATTTTTATGTGAATTTTGTTGATCAAAAAATCCTTTTAATCACAAAGTTCACAATGTTCTCATAAAAGACACAATATATCGTACAAAACAACATTTAACCATATTGTAAAAAATATTACAAACATAAATGAAGATTCATTCCGATATAAAATAAACAGTTACTCAAAATTGTATTACAGATAATGCCGCAATTATTTTATTATTCTTGTTTCAAAAAAATTGCGGATTATTTCGTGTCCTGGTCGTAACGAACCATCCGGTTCAATACAAGCCATATATCCGGGGCCTCGTATCGGTCCATATTCGGGACGATGTAAATCCGAAACAGGACTATGGCACAACGCATGAATCAACCAGCCAATCTTACGCTCATTGAGTGACGACAACTCAACTTGTAATTTGTCAATCCGTTTCGCATCAATCAAATCACCCCAACCAATTTCCGATGCAATTATTGGTTTGTTGAGTTCGTTTGCAAATTTCACATAGTTATCGAGATTATTCTTGTAACCGGCAACTTTATCATCATAATCCTTTGGATTTTGGCTGTAATTATCCGGTTTACGTTGCATGAAATACGGATGCGCTCCCAAAATATCACTCAACGGTTCATACTTTTTTACTGAACTTAAAATCGAACAATTACCAATGGTCAACACTGTTTTTTCGTTACGTGATTTAATCCGGTCATGTAATTGTTTCAACCATGAGTAATATAAAGCCTGTGTTGTATCTTCGCAATCCGGTTCGTTACAAAGATCCCAAGCATAAATTCGTTCATCTTCACCATGCCGATCCAAAAGATCATCGACGAATTTGAAGGTCTTATCGAGTTGTTCTTTGGTCAACGATTGGAAAGGACCTTGATAAAAACCGCCAAAATCCGGTGTACCATGCCAACCATTGAACAAAACAATCATTGCCCGTAATTGTACCTTACCGACAACATCAATAAACTTGGAAAAATCGTCCAGAAATTTTTTCGGTTGCACTAAATAAACGTTATAAGGTAACCAAAGGCGAACAGCGGTCATTTCCGGGAAGAGTTCTTTTCCGCGTGACAGTTCGCGTTCAATAATATTGATTTTCAAATCGCGCCAGATTGACCATCCGGTTCCGGTTTCGTAACCTCCGTTGCCGGAACCATCATAACCGGGTTGGTAATTGAAACCGCGAACCCAAGAAAAAGAGGTATTTTTGAGTTGCGGAACGGTTTCTGTTTTTTTCTCCGGCTCTTGATCTTGAGCGTTCAAAAACAACGATGTTGAAAGCGATGTTCCAACCGCTACGGATGTTTTGAGAAATTCACGTTTTGTAAGTTGCATAAAAAGTTCTCCTTAATTATTGGTGATATTTGTTTTGGAAATAAATGAAAAAAATAGTCCGCAAATAACACAAATTTTCGCAGTTCATTTTTTAAGAGTATGAAATAACGAAACATATTAAAATTTTTGTAATATATCAGTGAAATTTTTGTTTATTTTGTATTTTTAAAAAATTGAATAACTTCTTTTGATATTTCATCGGTAACAGGAGTTAAAGTTGCATCGAATTGTGGGGGAGTTGTATTGTTCAATTTGGCGTTACAATATTCTGTGATGAAGTTTTCCACATTCAAGTTGATATTTTCGTCGTAAGGTTTCCCCACGCCAAGATTTTCAGTCCACAGTTTCGACTGTTCAACATCGACAAGGGCTTCTTTGAAATTACCCGCCTTCACGTTTTCAAGAGCGCAAAAAAGCCACGCTTTTCGATAAATTATCCGCCCTTCATTGGCACCTTCGTGAGGCAACACGTTTAGGTGAGACAGGAATTCCGTACATTCGCGATATTTCTTTTGTTCGAGCATTGCCGCTGCATATTTTAAGCCCAACATACTGTTATCGGGAAAATCTGTTACATATTCTTTGGCTTTTTCGTACATTGCCTCATACTGACATGTTTCTTGAAAATAGCACACCAATGCCATTCCTATTCGCCATGATTTTTCCAGACGTTCTGCATGAAGTAAATCCTTCAAACGCTCTTCACCCGTACGATATTGCGCACGTGCCTGATAAAAAACAGCGTCGTTGGGCGTATCACCGCATTGTTCCCACAAGGCAGCCGCTTTTTCATGTTCTCTCAAAAAAGAATATAGGATTGCCAAATAATATTTGTTGACCCATTTGTTTGACAAACCGACAACCCATTCAAGAGCCGGAACAGTTTCAGTACGAAAAGGAAAAACCATCCGTATTGGTAATAACTCGGCACGTTGCAGTAATTCAGTGTAACGCTTGTCATTTTTTTTGTACAACAAATAGGCACTGCGATAAAGTGCTATCGGATAGTCTTGCGCAAGGGCATATAACATTAATGCCTCGTCATAACAATTCATGTTTTCGTACCATCCTGCCATTTCCATAAATGTTTCATGAGGTAATTCACAACGAATTTGTTCTTGAAAACTTTTCATATCTTCATTTGACTTTGTAAGCAGATATTTTTCGAAACGGGCATAATGATTCAATGGTTCATCCTGCTCAATACGAACAATAATTTTACCGGATTCTTCATTTTTACCGGTTTTACGTAAGGCGACCGTTTGTAATTGTAGGGCTTCGCCGTAATTGTTTCCGGCGGCAATACTTTGTTCAACATATTGTAACATCTGTAACCATTGTTGCTGTTTCGCTGCTTCTTTTGCCAAACAGACGTAAGCCGCCGCACGTCGGGCAGGCGAAAGAGCAGCCACTTTAAATCCGTCAATAGCATCAATAGTATTTCCCATTTTACTGTTTACTAATCCGTACAAAAAATTGCCGTCGGGATCGTAAGTATTGATGGACAAAATGGTACGGGCATAAGAATCCGCTTCGGCAAACCGTCCTCGCCAACAATAGATTAAACCAAGTTCCCGAAGTGTGTGAATCGCATACGGTTCTATTGTCAATGATTGTTTCAACAAATTTACGGCTTCGTCATAGTTATTTTCGTTCATTTTTTGTTGACCTTGCAAATAAAGTCCATACGCGGAATGACGGTTGAAATCGGGCGGTGAAATCACTGGCCGCGTAAGCCGATTGTCGGCAGGATTTTCGGAATAAATCAAACGGTTATTACCTAAAACGATCTTCAATTGTCCGTCCATGTTATTCAGTGTAACAGTTTTTTGCCATGTCTGCAAAACATGAAGGGTCAGATGTTCGCGAAGAATTTCTCGTTCTCCTGCCCACACCACAAGTTCATCATCAATATGTTGTACGGGTGAAAAACTGATTGTTACGTTATCTTCTGATCGTTTTATGTTAAGTGCTCCCATATTGTTTGCTTTTACGATACCCCCGATTTCCTTTATCGGATACCAATATTCTTTCCATGTGTCGGTGGCGTAGGGTTCGAAAGCATATTGTTTGAAAGGAGTGTTACTACTTTCTGTTGCAGCCTGATTGTAGAGACGACCGGATTGTAATTCGAGATATTGTCCGTCAGTATCGGTTAGCAAGTCTTCCCAAATCATGCCTGCGCGTGATAACCCCCATAAAAAGATTTTCATTCCCAGTTTGTCGTTGAACGGGGAATAATGTACCGAACCAAACTGATCGTTTTCATAGTAGGCACCATAGAAATCATTGTAATTACCCAACACGTGCATTGATTTATCACCGCCGAAAGAGTGAACCGCATAACGTGATAAATCCCTCCCTTGTTCGTCGAAACGCCATGAGTGTACATCACCTTTATGACCAATATAATATTGTCCGGGGAAAATAAAACTCAAATCATTGGCAACATGATATCCGGCGTTCATCCAATGATAGTAGGGACGTGGAAATGGTGTTGTATTGTGCCATGTAGTGGATGTGGTGAAAAAGGCGTTGTTTGAATGGAGGTTGATTTCCACTTGCCACCATGTTCGTGTTATCATGTCGAATGCCGACACAAAACAACTAACACTGTCATCATTGTTCTTGCGAATGTTATAATCAACCGGCGATGCTGTTGTCGGCGCATGACCGATAATACCGAAGTTGAGTTCTATTCCGCCTGAAGTCCAAGGACCGCGCTTGGCGATATTACGAAATTTAACCGCATGGTTGAAATAGATAAATTCTTTACCGGAACTTTTCTCTACAGCTCCCCATATTTTTCCGCCGATGGACGGAATAACTGTTACACGGATATAGTCGTTTTCGAGTACAACCGTTTTCCAAGTATGAGGTTGTCCCTGATGCGAATAGCCGTCAAACTTGAAATATGGATAAACCGTATTTTGGGGGTGTGGAACGGGATCAGGGTCTCCGAAAGGATAGGTAATCAATTCCAAAGTTTCTTCCCGAACAGTCGCCTGTTTCCCATAGGATGAAAACAGAAATACAACACTAATTGCAATGACAATAATTGGCAATGTGATTTTTTGCATGATAATTTGTTGGTTAGTTAGTTAGTTAGTTAGTTAGTTAGTTGGGGAAATATTGCAGGTAAGTAAATAACAGCCGAAAATTATACTTCGTAACAATTTTTAATGATAGTCGTAAAACAATACGGCAAAAGGAAAATGTTATGTGAATGTGATATACTATATTTTGTAATAGAATGGCGTTTTTAAATTTGGTAACTTATAAACATTACGGTAAAAAATAACTGTTTATTTTATTTTTACTATACTTCTTGCATTCATCATTTTACGTTTAATCAATGAAGTATTTTGTTAAAATAATATTTGTTGTAACATTTTAATGAAACATTTGTTTTTCGTTTTTAACTCCGCTAGGGATGTGAAGTACATAATCGTAGGTGTAGCGCAGCACAACCTACGGTTATGCACATCTCATCCCTGCGGGACTAATAAAAAAACTGAATCATTACAAAAATAATACTGAAATCTTACCATGGCAAGATAAAGTCATAGTTTCAAGTTAAGATGTTTACTGATGAAGTAAAGAATATCTTAATTCAATAAATTGTGATTACTTAACTTGAAACTACTGTCGCAGTTTTTTGACTTGCGGAAAGTTTATAACCGTACAAAATAAACTATTTATTTTACGGTAAGTAGTACACCTGTTCCGGGAGCCAACCAACATTGTTCACCTTCGAAAGGTATTTTTCCTTTATTGTACGGACTGATCATCATCACTCGTCCCTCTTTTTTGAAGGCGATCTTCAATTCGACGGACGATTGAAGATTTTTATTAACAACCAGAACGTATGGATTTTCTTTGGAATCCACGAACTCACCAACAAGAAGTGGTGCATCATTAATTGATTTGAGATGAACACTTGATCCTTTATGTTGACAATTTATTGGAATGAATTGAACATGAAAGACGTTAACGCTTTTTAGTTGACAATAAACCGGAGCCAGTGAGTGAATTTGAAGATTGATATGTCTCATCGCATTCCATGTTTTTGTGTGATAACCGAACTGATCAATCGGAGCCAAACGATAATCACCGACGGGTTTAGTAAAGTAAGTGTAATAACCGATTCCCCTTCCGCCATAAGCCAATGCCGAATAAACCTGAATACTGAATGTTGTTTCAGAGGGTTCCGCATAATGAAAATGGGTGTTACCGAGAATAACATTCCAAAACGGAATATCGTACTGAATTGATTTTTTTCGGATTGTTTCCAAATTACTGTAAAACCGGTCTTCCCTGAATTCGTTATTGTTATGCAAGGAATAATTATCGTAAGATAAATATGGCGGTTGACAGATTTTGACAAAGGAATCAACATATTCATTATAATCTTTTGTTCCGAATAGTTTCAATAATGCACATTCGGGAAACAAATTAATGCACGGTAAAATACCTTGTTTTTTGAGTGCATTTGACCACAAATTCAATTTTGGAAATAAAGAGGCATGAGGTTCGTCTTTGACGTAGAAAGCATAAACCGCTTTCCGTTCTTCTGGAGTTGCGATATCGTTCAAAATGGTTTGAATCGTTTCATCGGCTTTTTCCGGAAAATAGGGATTTGCCCGTGTATCACGAAGAATCACGGCAAGATTATAGGGAAGTGCGGATTTGATATATTTGATGGGAGCAAATCCGGTTGCATTGAAACCGCAATCGAAAAAATCTTTCATTATCGCATCAGCATCAGCAAAATCTCCCCAAACCCCGGAATCTACATCTAACGGAATTGTACTGTATGGGAAGATAATAAATTCCGTTGCCGGAATTCGTTTCGGTGTTGCATCGGAAACCTTTTGCGCAAAACTGATTGTTGCAAAAAAGGTCAGTAAAAGTGAAAACAACACGACCATCAAAATTCGTTTCAATAACATGTTAATCTCCTTGATTATTGAAAAAGTGAAAAAAAGTAACAGTTTACAAAT
The DNA here is from genome assembly GCA_031279215.1 of Planctomycetaceae bacterium. Classification (GTDB taxonomy): domain Bacteria; phylum Planctomycetota; class Planctomycetia; order Pirellulales; family Thermoguttaceae; genus WRKP01. The sequence goes on along the minus strand of JAITIZ010000250.1, from coordinate 5,615 downwards.
ACAGTTTATAACATTGTTTAATCGTAACACAAAAGATCAAACAATTCATGTGTTGTGAATGACGATATTTTTTATTTTTCCAATGAAAGTTGGAATTGATTTCTTTTCTTTTCGACGGTTACCGTCAAACCGGACTTAGTGGGATTGTTGTATTTTACGGGAATCAAACTTTCAAAAATAGGAACTTTTGAGATTCTGTCATCCGCGCTTTTTTCTTCACGAAAAGAAGAGGGTTCATCTTTGTTACGTGAAACAGTAACACGGTATTCCCCGGCAACTGCTCCAGCATTTTTAACTCCACCACGAAGCGATGTTAGCCGAAAAATTCCTTGTTCGTCTGTTGTTCCGCTTGCCGGAATACCAGTGTTATTGACCGGATGAAAAACAACCAAAGCCTTCGGCAACGGTTGTCCGTTAAAAGTAACGTTTCCCTCAACATATTCCGTTTGGGGACCATCGTTATTCGAACAACTGGTCAAATTGAATAATACAAATAAACAATAAAGTACGAAAATTTTTGTTTTCATGGTTAATAATTGTAAAAATTAAAAATAAAATTAAAGTAATTATTCAATAGAATTTGCAAAACAGTATTGTTGTTGTTGTTGTTGTGTTTGAAAAATGAGGTTGTGGAAAAGGAAATCAAAATCATTGCGAAAATTCTACCGAATAATTACAAATTAAAATTAAAGAGGCTGGTAACCGTGTGTAACTTTGAAGTAACTATATTACCGGCATAACTACATACGGTTACCCGTACCTTATTTACGGGAATGGTTGCGGTTTTTCTATGGGACTGATTTGTTTTCACCTCCTCCTGTGGTTCCCAAAGCACCCCAAACACCCCAAAAAGAGGGACCGGAATAAGCCGCCGGAAAACCGGTCGAAACACCGGTAAGATCGGATAAATCGCTTAAAATATCTCCCGGATCAATAGTGTTGGAAAAAAATCGTACACTAGCATCTGTCATAGAAGCGTTCACTCCGCCGGGGTGATAACTTGATACAGTATGAATCGACTGGGCACTCTCCATCGCTCCCCAGTTTACGGGTGCAACGCAAGATGGATGATTTGGCGGTAAAATAGAAGAAAATGTAGCTTTAGGTCCACATGCATCAAATACGAACTGACCCATAACAGAATAAATTTCAGCGGTTTCCGGTGATGTAATCATGGTTCCCAACGATTGCTTTGCGGCACACTTTTTGGGATAGGCACCTGTTACTAAATCAAGATCGGTTTCTGTTACCAAAAAACCTTTAAGTGGAAGATTGGTTGCCGTAGGATGATCACCGGTTCCTGGCGGATAAGTACCAGCCATTGCCGCTTCAGACCACAACAGTGTATTGGAAAGTCCGTCGGAGATAGTCGAAAAATCACACGAGTTCGGCGCACCGTCAGTAGAACCTCGCCCCGTTCTAAAAACACCGCGAACATCAGCGCGATCACTTCGTTGTACCAAAAGATCACCACGACAACCGACATAGTTCAAATATCGGTCACTCATATTTTTGTTACGATCAGAAGGACATATAAAAACTGAATTTTTGAATAGTGCTTGGTAAGCCTGACTAGAATGGAGTCGAGAGACCAAGTCATCGTAATATGCTTGCTGCTCCACGTATGGGAGAATCTGTAACATGTGATTCCAACGCCATAATTGGTAACCTCCTACCTTCCAGGTACTTATAACACCACCGTGTTCCATCAAACTTCGATAAGCTTCTTCAATTTGAACTGCTTGTGGAAGCCGGTTTTGTGTATCGTGTAGATTGTGAACACCAATCGACAATTGTTTTATGTTGTTGACACACTGTGAACGTCTTGCCGCCTCACGAGCAGCTTGAACGGCAGGCAACAGAAGAGCGATTAACACGCCGATAATCGCAATTACCACAAGAAGTTCGACCAATGTAAAGCCGAACCGTGAAGAGCGAAGAATAGTTGAGAATTTTGACGAATAGTACCGGAAAACCGAACATTTTCCACTATCCGTTCTTAACTCTCTACTACATACTGCCCCCCCCCCCCTGGTTTGCCCATTTTAACATTTGGCATTCCGCCAAATTTTTCAGTATGATTTTTACTGAAATCAAAAGATTTTCTACAAAGTTTTCCATTGTCATGTTCCTTATTTACAAGGTTCATTGAAATCATTGCGATCATTTACCGCAATACAAACGGCAAAAAAACATATCGCAACCAAAATTTGAGTTTCCAAAGTCTATACGAAGCAAAACTAGATGTCAAGCGGGGGCTTTTTCTTTTTTTAAAAATTTCCTAGTGTTCACCAGGTAACAGCCTATTTTCCTAACGGCCACATAATTGAAATCGTCCGCAGATGACGCAGATTTTCGCAGATTATTTTAAAAATTTTTTTTGAAAATAATTTTTTTTGTATTTTTTGTCTATTTTTTTCTTTGTTTGTGTCGTTCTTTCGTACTCTCAAAAAATAATCCTTGAAAATCCACGAATATCGAAAATCTGTGAAAATCGCTGGATGAAAATCTGCGTAAATCTGTGCAATCTGCGGACGAAAGAAAATAGACAATGACTAATAAACTTGTCTAACGTAAAATACGCAACGCCAAAAAATGACCAATTGATAACAGGAATAGAGTGTATTCGGTAGAATAATTTCGTATATTTGTTTGCTTCAAAACACGAGGAATATGGTTACATAAAATTCTGAACGCTGCGGTCATTTGATCCGTTTTGAAGCACCAATTCATGGACATTAAGGGAATTTTAAAAATGTTCCAAGAAATATCTGATGCTGATTATTTTCTCTGCAAGATCAATCGGGATATAAAAATAATGATTCGAGGATTCATAACCGATTCGGGAATCAGATTTGGCAAGATGATACATTTCCTTTGTAATATGAAGTTCATTAGTCAGAATCTTCCGTAATTCAGTACGGAGTTTTTCTTTTTCCGTTTCATTTGTTGTCTCCAGCCAAATATTTCGTAATGTGTTAAATTCGATCATATTTGCAGAGGAGGCGAAATGAAGTTGTGCGGTTTTGGCGAACCGGAATTCAGAGTTTGTTTGAAATTTTTGTTCGGCGGGTGATTGTTCGACGGCTTGGCGAAGCGGTTCCAACCCATTAGCAAAAGATTCGGCAACTTTGCGAAATTGTCCGGCGGCAATTTCCGGCGGATAAATCGCACACCAACTCTTTACATCATCGTACGGAATACCAACCATTGTTGCATAATAACCGGTTTGTTTTGAAAAAACAAGGTTTGCCGGTCCCCAATGTTGCGGACCGGAATAACAAAGTCCAATATGGTACGGAAATTCGCGAAAACCGTTTGAAAACATCGTCCACGCTTCCCGCGCCGATGCGGCACCATCACCGTAATATCGTACAGCAATACGGTTCAGAATTTCATCCGCACTGATCTTTTGTGATTCGGCAAGCCGCGCAATTTCAAGATTCGGCGAAGGATAACCGCCCAAACTCCAACCAAGCATCAAACCATTAACACCACTGTCGGAAAGTTTGACAGCGTGTTCCGCAACAAGATCAGCAACCGGTAAATACGGTATCGCAGCAAATTCCCATGTTACGTTAAATTGAACTTTGGCAACAGTTTTCAAACCGTGTTTTCGCGCCAACGCCCAATGTTTTACAGCACGCGGTCCTGGTCCGACGGACGAGATGGAATATTCACCGACATTTGATTTTACGCCGCCGCGTTCAATGGGCAATGACCATTCACTCACGGACATGAACCAGACATCATTGGGTAATTTCGCAATAATTTCTGTTGCAAAATTGTCGTTCCATCCCCAATCCCATACAAGAACTTTAGCATTCGGCGCAGCACGGTGAACCGCATCCGCCATAACTTTGTTTACTTCAGCAATGATTTCCGCAACACTTCGGTTTTTACATCGAGGACATTGATCTTTCTTGTAATGGGAAGTGCAGTTGGTATGATTTTCCGATGCGGTAATTGTAAAAATACCGCCAAGACCGGAAACATTCTTAAAAACATACGATAATGAATCTGCAAGCCAGTGTTGGATTTCCGGTGTTGACGTACACAACGACGTTTGATTTCCGTAAGGAACTCCGGCAAATTTCGTACGGTTTTCGGTGAAGAAAGAATTCGGCATTGCGCGAGGTTCATTCATGTACAAATAAACATCGATTCCGTAACGTTTTGCCCGATCAACCAGTGTTTGCAAGGATTTGAGCCGGATTTCGTGATCTTTGCCAAACTCTGGAAATAAATCACTTGGTGCCAACGTCCGTAATACCGTATGCAGCCAGATACCATTGACACCGTGTTGGGCGAGCTGCCGTAACAGTTCGTCGGGATAAGATTTAATTTCAGGATCAAGCAACGGATCACCGAATGTGGCAAAGTACGAAAAAAGAAACCGTATTTCAAACGGCGATGAATCCGTAGTATTCAGATTAATTGTGTTGTTACTATTCGGCGTATTTTTTTCGTTGAGAAAAAACGTTTTAAGAAATTCAAAACGGGGTTCTTCTGTATTTATCCAATCGTTACCGAGTTCTTCCTGAATCCATGTTACAATTTTTCCGGCTTGTTTTGTTTGTTCTTCTGTTGGTTCTGTAAAACGGAGCGGTTCGCATTGCGGTTTGATGGAACCGAGTTTAATGAACAAAAAATCATCTTCTTGAAGTGATTCGGCGAGTTGTTCCGGTGTTTGATTTAAGAGAACAGTCATTTGTGAAAACGGCAGAAGATGCCAGTTTCGCCGTAACACTGTGATATAACCTTGTGAAGATTCCCAAATCGGCAACATATTTTGTTGCGGCGGCAACCCAATTGTTACAGCAATCCGGTTGACATTTTCGACCGATGTTTCAAGAACCTGCGCCAACCGTTGAACAGGAACAACAGACCAATTCCGCCAAAGAAATGTGTGTAACCGGCTCGGAAAATGTTCAAACTCCAATGCCTTGGGACCCTTGTCAAAACCGGAAAGAGCCGCCATATCCGTCTGGTCTTTCGCCGGAGAAATGGATGCTGAAACAATAAATATAACTGTTAATAAAATCAAACGGATTTTCATTTTTTATATTAGCCCCGATAGGGGCGTTAGGATTATAGCCCGCCCCAACGGGGTGGGTTTAAGTTTCCCCGCCCACCCCGACGCCCTGAAAGGGCAACGGGAAAATGATTAAATAACGAACCGTGTAAAATTTCCTATCGCCCTTTCAGGGCTTATTAATTAGGGGTGATTTGTTACCCGCCCCGCAGGGGCGGGCTATAATACTAACGCCCTTTCAGGGCTACTATGGTTGTGATCTACAATTATTCCACTGATATATTACAAAAATTCTACTAAAATATTATGAAAATACAATGTTTAAATAAAAATTTTTTTACCTAAAATTTTCGTAATATATCAGTGGAATAATTTTTTTGTTCATATTTTCGCGGCATTTCCTTAATCTCTTATGTTATGTTTTCTTAGTCCCGCAGGGACGAGAGGTTCACAACCGTAGGTTGCGCTTTGTTTTATTGCTGGTTATGCACTTCACACCCTAACGGGGTTCGAGGTTAAGAAGGAAAAATAAAATCGCTACGGAATAATTACAAAAAAACGGAAATTTCGCTAAAATATT
>JAITIZ010000581.1 GCA_031279215.1 Planctomycetaceae bacterium | reverse complement strand
AAAATTTTTTTTCAAAAAATATTTTTTGCTAAAAATGGTTTTTATTTCTCAAGTTTTTCCTACAAACTGACGGAAGGAATGATTCAAAATTGTCTGCCCCAAACTATCGGCAAGTCGGCAAGTACGCCGACTTGCCCCTGTTGACGAACGGAAATTGAAAACCAACAGCGTACAACACAATAACAAAACCTAATGGGTGCGACCATGGGTGAAAAACCCTTCAGCAAAACGTCGCCTATATTAGGTTTATCTTTTAACAAAAATTCCACTGATATATTACCAAGAAATTATTTTCAAAAAACTTTTTAAAATAATCTGCAAAAATCTGCGTCGTCTGCGGATGATTTCAATTATGTGGTTGTTAAGAAAATAGACTGTTACAAATTTTTTTATCGTGTAAAGTTGAAGGTGTTAAGAATCAGTAAGAATCAGTGTAACCGTTGGGATGAGTGGTGTGCCAGTGCCATGCGGAAGCGATTACTTCGCCAATATCAGTGTGTTGCGGTTGCCATCCCAGTTCTTGTTGTACTTTATCGGAATTAGCGAAAAGCCGTGCCGGATCACCTTCACGCCGTGAACCGAATACTGTTGGAATTTCCCTGCCGGTAACTTTTTTTGCCGTATCAAGAATTTCCTTAACCGAATAACCGTAACCAATACCGAGATTGTAAAACCGTGCATCACCGTCCGACAACATTTCAATCGCAAGAATATGAGCCGTAACAAGATCGTTGATATGAACATAATCCCGAATACAAGTTCCGTCCGAAGTCGGATAATCTGTACCAAATACTGTAATATTATCACGTTTTCCCATTGCAGCAAAAAGAACAAGCGGAATTAAATGTGTTTCCGGTTGATGATCTTCGCCAATGGTTCCGTCTTCGGAAGCACCGGCAACATTGAAATAACGAAACGCTGCAAAACCAAATTTCGGATCGGCAGCAGCCATGTCCCGTAATATTTGTTCAACAAACCATTTTGACCGTCCATAAGGATTGATCGGCTGCTGTTTTGTCGTTTCAAAAATTGGTGTTTCCTCAGGTTCGCCGTAAGTGGCAGCAGTTGAACTGAACACAAACCGCTTGACACCGGCACGTTCCATTGCTTCAAGCAGACTGATCGCTCCGGCAGTGTTGTTACGGTAATAGAGCAACGGCTTTTGAACCGATTCGCCGACACTGATCAAAGCCGCAAAATGCATTACTGCATTGATATGGTGTTCGCACAAAATTGCGGTGATTCGACCGGTTTCTTTTAAGTCAACACAATAAAACGGAATATGATTCGGAATTGCGTTACGATGTCCGTAACTCAAATTGTCCAAAACGATCACCGAATGTCCGGCTTCAAGCAATTGACGAACCGCATGAGAACCAATATAACCCGCACCGCCTGTAACTAAAATATTCATAGAAATTAATGAATTAAACGGAAATAAATGCACTCGCCGGAATGACCGAATAACACAACCTGTTTCATTATTATACTTTGAACGGTAACCAAGAAATCTTTTTAAGAATATAGGGTGTTTCACCCGCAATACCAAGATGCCGTTATGAGGTTCCCTAATTCCAAGCCGGCATGACACCAGCGTTCCTAAAAAGGAATTATTCCGTAACGGTTTTATTTTTCCTTCTTAAACCCTGCTAGGGGTGTGATATGCATAACCGGCAGTGAAACGAAGCGCAACCGCCGGAGCAGGAACTCCTCACTCTCAAAACCCTGCAAAGGCAAGATGATCATTGTTGTGGTTGATTATCTCGTCCCGTGCGGGGCTTTGTTATGTTTGGGTATTTCAAGCCGTAGGTTACACTGTGCTCACCTACGGTTATGCATTTCATACACCTAGCGGGGTTAAGAGCGAAAAACAAAAATTTTACAGAATAATTATCCTAAAAAAGACTCCTTTATAACCGTGTGAAGTATACCGGTCTCTGAAATTCAACATGATTATTTTACGGCAGAAATAAGAAAAAGTCAATAATTACGGATATTCAATAATTATTCCTTTGGGGTTGTGTGTTTTTATCAAGTACATTTATTAACCTTTTTATTAACTTTATTACAAAATATTATAACGACAAAAAAATAGACAATTACCCGCAAATCACTTCCCTTGACAATTAGGGATTGGGTTTTGCTGCAAATTGAATCTGTGACAATCCCGCAATACGGCAAATATCGTAAACATCAATAACGTGTTCCATCGGGACATTTTCGTTACTGTCTATGATAACCGGAATATCTTGACGGATTTCACGGAGTTTCTGAAGAATTGTCTGCACTTCCCGAAGTGAATGACATTGATTGTCCTCAACCCGCCAATGCGGTAAACCGTCAAAAGTCAAAAGAATTCGGACAACATCCAGATTTTCCGGTTTGGGTAACACAATCTCAACCGCAGAACTGCCTGAAAGGGACATGTTCGTTGGCAACATTCCTTCCAACGGTATAAAATTTGCCGTACAAACAAAAAAAACCAAAAGCAGAAAAATCACGTCAATCATCGACGTCATTTTCAACTCTGGTGTTTTTGTTTTACGGTTGGGAAATACTGTTCTCAAGTTATACGGCTTTTAGATCAATTGACAATAAATTGACAATAATAGGGTATTATTTTTAAATAGACAATTACAATTCTGTTTATCCCGCCAAAATCTGTTGATCCTGTCAAAAAACGAAAACCAAATTGTCAAGTATGATGGGTATATTATCAAATAATTAACTATTGTCAACAACATCTCTGATTGTTTCATTTTTGGGAAAAGAAAAAATTGTTCCGTAAAATAAAAGTACATATTCGTAATAATTCAGTAGTAACTGTCTATTTTGACATTTTTGTTTTAATTTTTTTTTAACACAAAACACACAAAATGACACGAAACATACGAAAAAAATTTTGTGTCGTTAGTGAAGTTTCGTGTATTTTGTGTGCAAAATAAACAGATACATTTTGACGTGATAGACAGAATTGACAGGATTTTTAAATAAAAGACACAAAAATTCTGTTCTTATAAAACCGTAATAGGTCAAGTGCAAGCGAAATTGGCGCGCAAGTGCAAGCGGAATTGGCGCGATTACTGTCAAAAACATTCTGTTTTTTTTATACTATTTTTGTTTTAAGTTTTTTTATTACCCCTTACCATTTATTTATAGGTTGGAAGGATTGCAAATTTAGAAATCGATCTTGTCCGGGTAAAATCCTGAATCCCAACTATGCGGTAATTGATTGATCGTTTGAACTTCTTGAGCGGAAAGTTCAAA
>JAITIZ010000228.1 GCA_031279215.1 Planctomycetaceae bacterium | reverse complement strand
GCGATTTCCTCTGTAACTTTTTCGCAATCCACTGTCCGTGCGATATTCTCGCCGCACCAACATGTAAAGACGCCAATTTTCATAACAATAAATTTAGGGTTAAAGGGTTTGATATTTTATGTTTACTACTTGATATTGTTGCTAAAAATATAGTAAACGAAATAATAATAATAATAATAATAATAATAATAATAAGTGATACGATATAACTTATGCGATATAACCTTGTTCTTCCATGAGCCTACAGAAGTTTACATAAAGGTCTGAATATTGGGCAACACGGTCTGAATCGGGAAAAAACATTGCTTCGGTACTGAGCATTGTTTCGGCGGTGTCTTCGATTGAATAGAAAACACTTCCCATGGCCGCTATCATCGCCATACCAAACGCGGCACCGCCGCAACCAACCATTCGGCGATTCACCCGTCCCGTAACATCCGCACGGCATTGCATCCAAGAATCACTCAAACACCATTCCCCGCTAGAATAAATATCGCCCTGATTCTTTGTAAGTTCCGCAAGTTTGTCCAGCTTCTGATAACAATACCGTTCAAACATTGCGGTACCTTGCAAACATGATGCAAATTGTGCTGTTTGATTGTCGGTTGCCGGAGAGATAAATCCTTCAGCACTGCCGGACACAAACGGAAAAGTCTCCCCTTTCCGAACATTAGGATAAGCAAGATAAGTTGTTGGTAATAATATTTGTGCTTCTGCTTCGAGTTCCTGAAAAGTTTTCTCGGAAAACCAATTGCTGATCCATTCGGCACCGGTTTTGCTCTCTACTGAAAAAAACCAGGAATGATTTAATAATTTAAAGATTTGAATTTGCCCCAGCGGGTCGCGAATCATTTTCGGAGAAATTCCGCTAATCGTCATTCCGTTGTGAAATACGGTGTTGAAATCACCGAGTTTACGTGCGCCGGATGCGAGGAATCGAGCGGTTGCAGAGGTTGTTCCCATGATAACAGTCATACCAACCGGTAATCCGGTTGAGGCGGACGCATTCTGTGAAACGGTACCAACTTTTTCGCCAAGCGGAACCAATCGGGGCAAACGTTCACGAACTCCAAGATGCATATCATAATCGAGCCAGTCGGGCCAACATTCTTCGATTAAATCACAACCGGTTTTCATCGCCAGAGAATATTCCGTAACATCCGGTATTCCTTTGAGTTTACCGATAATATAATCGGCTTGATGAATAAAATAAGCATTTTCGTAGAGTTCCGGCAGATTTTCTTTAATCCATGCAATTTTTGCCAGCGGCGACACTGCCTGAAACTGAAATCCCATTTTGGCACAGTGTTCCTGACCGTGATAATTCAAACTCTTGACATAATCAATTCCTCGCGTGTCTTCGGCTAAAATTGCGGGAAATAAGGAATTTCCTTTGCGGTCAACCGTTACAATCACACCAGGATCACTGCAAACAGAAATTGCTTTTAATTGGTTGGGTTTAGCAACTTTGGAACGAAGTTGGTTAATCATTTGCCCTAAAGCCTGACGGGTTGCGTCCCACCAGATTTCGGGATTTAATTCTAATTGTCCTTTAACTGCGTTTGGGGAGTTGGTTGCGGCGTAAGAGGACTTTGTTTCAACAAGAATCGTTCCATGTTCCGTTACAGCCGAAACATGAGAGCTGGTTGCAGCAAGGTGAACACCAATAAACACTGCATCATAAATAGGTATTTGGCTCATAATAACAAAAAAATTTATACACGGAAATATTCCCAAAACTACAATTAATATAGTTTAACGGTTTTAGACCTTGATGCCAAGATGTGAAACTTCAAATAACAAAAGTTTCATTTTTTTGTAATTCTCCTGTATCCCGTTGTATCCCGTAATAAACAAGTCTTTTTTGATAGTATCTATTCCGTAGAATCATTTCGTCAATTTGTTTGCGGATGGAAATGAAAAAGTAATTATTCCGCAAAATTTTTTTGTTAATTGACGCAGATGATTAAAAAAGACCGATTGATAACAAAAAGTCATGTATTATAATTTTATTTTAATCTGTCTGAATCTTTTTTGAGTATTCTCATAAATCTCTTTCCTAATTCCTTGCGGTATGGATTGAAAAATTACAGATACAAAACATCCATGTCAATATTGATTGATGCCAATACGTTTCGGGAATTGGTTAGTTGTCGGCGAAAGGGATTTAGAGCAGCGGCGGTTCGCGGGCTGCTAAATCTATTGGAATTTCCATATTTTTCCGTAACATCATTGCGGAATTTTTTTTACGATACCGGTATTTTTTCGACTCACCAATTACCCATACCGATTATTTCCGTTGGCAATTTAACGCTGGGCGGAACCGGTAAATCGCCATTGGTTGCCTGGCTTGGTCATTTTTTTCTCGAGCACAATATCCAACCCGGTATTATCAGTCGCGGTTACGGTCAATCGGTAAGCGGTGTCAACGATGAATTTCTTGAACTTGCATTTCGTTTGCCGGCAATTCCGCACCGTCTTAATCGCAACAGAATTATTGCGGCGCGGGATTTTCTTAATTCTCAAAATGTTGACTTACTAATTCTCGACGATGCTTTTCAACATCGGCGAATTGCCCGAAATCTTGATATTGTTTTGCTTGATGCTTTGGAACCGTTTGGTTATGAACATATTTTTCCGCGTGGTATGCTTCGTGAATCTATTACTTCGTTACGTCGGGCGGATGTTGTTTTTCTTTCTCGTGCGGACTTGGTGAATGAAACCCAACGCCTGAAAATCCGTAACCGCATACTAACTTATTCACCCAACATCCTTTGGGGTGAAATTGTTCATGAACCGCAATCGCTTATCTCGTTTGCAAAAACAGAAACTAATATTTCCGCAATTCAAGATAAACGGGTTTTGGCGTTTTGCGGAATAGGTAATCCGAATGCTTTTCGTCAGACTTTGGAACATTGTGGTGCGAAGGTGGTTGAATTGATTCCGTTTCCGGATCATCATCAATTTAGTGTGAACGATTTTAACAAGTTACAAGAACTTGCGAAGCGGTACGGGATTGATTCTATTCTTTGTACGATGAAAGATTTTGTCAAAATTGATCCTATTATTTCCGGTTCGATTCCAATTCAAGCCGTGTTGATCAATATCCGATTTCTTTCCGGCGAGAGAGCCTTTCGGGAACTTCTTAAAAAACAGCGGCATACATAACTGTTTATTTTGACATTTTTGTTTTAATTTTTTTTTAACACGAAACACACGAAAAAGTAACAGTCTCTTTTCTTAACGAGCACATAATTGAAATCGTCCGCAGATGACGCAGATTTTCGCAGATTATTTTAAAAAGTTTTTTGAAAATAATGTTCTCTATTTTTTGTCTATTCTTCCTTTGTTTGTTTCGTTATTTCGTACTCTCAAAAAATAATCCTTGAAAATCCGCGAAGATCGAATCTCTGCGAAAATCTGCGCAATCTGCGGACAAATCTGCGGACTAAAATCTGCGTAAATTTGCGGACGAAAAGAAACAATGACTTTTCCAAGTCAATTTATGTACATGATTAGTTTGTCATGTTACCGGCTGAACAACCAGGCGAGATGATAAAAAACCGGAGCGGCAAAACAAAGAGAATCAACCCGATCCAAAAAACCGCTATGTCCTTGAATCAATGTTCCGTAACCACTCACCCCGCGATCTCGTTTGATTGCGGACATGGTCATATTTCCGGCAAACCCCATCAAAGAAGTAATCAACGCAATTAGACCTGCCTGCCACCATTTGGGAAACGGCGTAAAATACCAAAGCGAAACACCCAACAATGCAGTTGTAACAGCACCGCCCAAAACACCTTCCCATGTTTTGTTTGAGTTAATTTTGGGAGCGACAACATGCCGGCGTGAAGCATGAGACCAAAGATATTGAAACACATCACCCAGTTGAACAGTAAGAACAAAAAAGAAAAGTAATTGAAAATGTTTACCGCTTAACATTGGTAAGATTCGGTGATATAAAGTTGGTAATAATTGTTCTGATTTATTGTGTTCCGGTATTCCTTCTTCTTGTGGGCGAAGTGTTTCGATTACGGTATTTTCCAATCCGTGATCGAGAATAGCGGCGGTTGTTTTTTCTTCGGGGATTGGCGAGGCGGGAAGGTTCATGGTCAGCAATGCCGGAGCATAACTCAATGAATAAACACAAATAATTAAACCGAGTTGTAATTTTGCGGTTCGTTCCAAAAAACGTCGGGGATCGCCGGACGCCGCCATTGAACCGGGAAGAATCAAAAAAACATAACCCGGCAAAAGAATAGAAAAAAATTGATAAGGAACCAACCCAGTGTGGGAAACAAACCAATCAGGATTGATACCAACCATAATAAATTGCAATGGCGTAAAAAAAAAGTAAATCCAAAACAATGTTTGATGATCTGCCGGACTTTTGGGAGTGAGTGTGATGTATTCACGAAGAATAACAGTTGATAAGATGACAAAGAAAAGTGTTGTTACGAGGGGACCGCAGATGAAAGCCACTGCCAGCAAACCAAACAATAACCACCAAACACGAATCCGTGTCCGAAACGTATCTAAAATCGCCGGATCAACCCCATAATCAACATAACACCGCAATGCCCGAATCGCAACTGTTGCCGCAACCAGAAGTACAAGAACACCTATAAATAAACAACTTGTTAAAATATCCATGTTTATCAATATACCATATTTATATCACTGATAAACAGGGGACTTACTTTGTAACAAACTTGAGAGCATTTTGCCGACAAAACCCAACGTAACTGTCTATATTTATTAACGACCACATAATTCAAATCGTCCGCAAATGACGCAAATTTTTGCAGATTATTTTAAAAAGGTTTTTGAAAATAATTTTTGTAATCTATCAGTGGAATTTTTGTTTTTTATCTTAGCCCCGATAGGGGCGTTAGTATTATAGCCCGCCCCAACGGGGTGGGTTTAAGTTCCCCCCTCCTACCCCAACGCCCTGAAAGGGCAACGG
>JAITIZ010000531.1 GCA_031279215.1 Planctomycetaceae bacterium | reverse complement strand
CGGCGAAACATTTGCCTACCTTTTAATTATTGTTTTTTCGGGGAACTTCTAAAAACTCATTTTTTTAGGAACGCAGGCGTCTCGCCTGCACTTTTTATAGGCAATGTGCAGTCGAGACGACTGCGTTCCTGATGTTTTTAGAAGTTCCCTTCGGTGTTTCACACAAAAATCTCACGGATAGATCGAAATACGTTATTACTATTCACTATTATTCGACGGTAACACTTTTGGCTAGGTTTCGCGGTTTGTCCACGTCACAACCGCGAAAAACAGCAACATGATAAGCCAAAAGTTGGAGCGGAATATTGTACACAATCGGTTGCAGAAATTCCTCTATTTGAGGTAATTCAATAATATCGTCTGCAATTTCTGTTGTCCGTTGGTCGCCTTCCGTAATCAAAGCAATCACCGGACCGCCACGAGCCTTGATTTCCTGCATATTCGACAATGTTTTATCGTGTACATAACAGGTTGGCGCAACAAAAACACTTGGAGTTACAGCATCGACTAGAGCAATAGGACCGTGTTTCATTTCTCCGGCGGCATAACCTTCGGCGTGAATATAACTGATTTCCTTGAGTTTCAAAGCTCCTTCCAATGCCGTAGGAAAATTGAAATGACGAGCAAGAAAAAGAAAACTGTTACAATGTGCGTATTTTTCGGCAATTGTTTTGACATGATCGTTTGTGGCGAGGGCGTTTTTGACCAGATTCGGCAATTTTTCGAGTTCGGAAATAATTTTTCGTCCTGCTTCAAAATTCAGGTGCCGAAGCCGACCAAGATACAACGCCAACAACGCTAATACCGTACATTGTGATGTAAATGTTTTCGTTGATGCAACACCAATTTCAGGACCCGCATGCAGATAAATTCCGCCGTCCGCTTCACGGGCAATCGAACTTCCAACCACATTACAGATCGACATTGTTGGAAATCCGCGCCGTTTCATTTCACGCATTGCTGCAATCGTATCAGCCGTTTCACCGCTTTGAGTAATCGCGAATAATAATGTTTTGAGATCGAGCGGCGGATTTCGGTAACGTAATTCACTGGCGTATTCCACTTCAACCGGAATCCGCGCCAATGTTTCAATCTGATATTCACCAACCAATGACGCATGCCAACTGGTTCCGCAAGCGGTCATCAAAATTCGTTGAACATTCAACAGTTGTTGGGGTGTCAGATTAAGACCGCCAAATTTTGCAGTTGCCGAATCATAATCGAGTCGTCCGCGTAAGGTGTTTTGAATTGCCTCCGGCTGTTCGAAAATTTCCTTGAGCATATAATGGGCAAAACCGCCGAGATCAACTTGTGATGGGTCAATATCAAGAACTTCGATATTTCGTTCAACAATTCCTTCATCACGGTGCCGAATCGAAAAATTGTTTGCTGTTACACAAACGAGTTCATGATCGGAGAGCGTAATAATTTGATCTGTGTAACCGGCAAGTGTGGCGGCATCGCTGGTAAGAAAATTTTCGTTCTTGCCAACACCAAGAATAAGAGGACTGCCAAGTTTGGCACCAATTATCACTTCGGGATAATCGCGGAAAAGAACCGCAATTCCATAAGTTCCATGAATCTGCGACAAAGCAAGTTTCACAACATGAGACAACATCTCCTCAATTTTAATTGTTTCACCCAATTTATCGATTTCTTCCCAAAGATAATAAGCAATAAGATGGGCGAGAGATTCGGTATCGGTTTGTGTAACAAATTCAATTCCTTTTTTGGTTAATTGATTTCGGATGGATTGATAATTTTCGATGACGCCGTTGTGAACAATAGCAACTGCTCCATCAAAACTGAGATGTGGGTGGGCGTTTTCTTTTGTCGGCAAACCGTGTGTTGCCCATCGGGTATGACCGATGCCGATATTACCTTGTAGTTTGGCGGCGAGAACGAGTTTTTTCAGAGCGTCAATCCGCCCCGGAGTTTTTTCAATATGAATTGATTTTGCTCTGTTAATTGTGGCAACTCCAGCACTATCATAACCGCGATACTCCAACATCCGAAGTCCGCGAAGTAAAAAATCCAAAGGATTCTGTTGACCAACATATCCGACAATTCCACACATTTTGTTAAAAAAATTGTTAAGAAAAAAAGATAGAATAAAAAATAATCACAATAGTAATCTATCAGTGGAATTTTTTCGTAACAGTCTGTTTTGGGCATTTTTGTTTTAATTTTTTTTAACACGAAACACACAAAAATTACACGAAAAAATTGAAAAACAATTATTCCACTGATATATTACTCACAATATATCCATATATCCAATGTCCCATAATAACCGGTTTCTTTTATTGATCACTTGAATACATTGTTCAAATAGTCTGCGGATTACGCAAATTTTCGTAAATTTTCGTAAATTTCCGTAGATATTTTAAGTTATTATGTTGTTGCTGACAAGAGACGTTTACGGTCATAACTTGCGAGTGCGATACTACAACCGCGTCGAAGATGTTTTTTTCATTTCTTCACAAGCGAGATCGGCGTTTTGGGTTTCCAATGCGGAGATGATACGATTATGATCATTTAAAATGATTTCCAGATTTTTGGGTTCTAAGTTGTTGCGATATCCGAAAATTCGTAATATATCCGTGTAATAATTTTTTGGGTCTATTTTCTTAACGGCCACATAATTGAAATCGTCCGCAGATTTTCGCAGATTATCGCAGATTGTCTTGAAACGTTTTTTGAAAATAATTTTCTATCTTTGTAATCTATCAGTAGAATTTTTGTTTTTCGCTCTTAACCCCGCTAGGGGGTGTAGGAAAAATATTATTTCATCTTACGGGAACGATAACAAAATAGACAATTACTTTTATTCTAGGACAATGGCGTTGTGTTCTTTTAATGTTGTTTTGATTGTTGTAATCTCTAATTCAGAAGGAGCAATATTTTTTAGGGCAGCTAAGGCGGCAACAGCTCCGGCAACCTGACCACTAG
>JAITIZ010000521.1 GCA_031279215.1 Planctomycetaceae bacterium | reverse complement strand
CAAGCCGCCAAGCGATCACGAATTGCAATGGAAATGCACCAAATCAGTCTTGCCCTCGAAACGTACAAAAACAAATTCGGCGAATACCCGCCGGACTTGTACGATAAAGCCGCCGTCGTCCGACACGTCAAAAAAAGATGGCCGCGCTTTAATCTTGCTGGAGCAGATAATAATGCAAAATATTGGGCGTTATTGAATGCCGTAAAAAATGTCTATCGAAATTCAGACATGGTGAACTTGTTACATAACTACGATAATACTATTGGGGCGAGCTCGTTCTTTATGAATAATGATGCTGGCACCCTTACAAATCCTACAGTTACTCAAGGTGTACAATACGTTGGTGCTTTACCATTTTGGCTAGGCGGATTTCCTAATTCGGACGGTAAATTGGCAGGTTTTTCCGCGGATCCTGAAGCACCGTTTGGAACCGGGCTAGGTACTGTATCAGGGGAAACAACACCAACGATTAAAATCAATAATGGTAATACATCCATAACCTGGACTGGTCGTATTGGACTTGGTACACACGACAAAGACAGTGTTTTTTATGAAATGATTATTGGTAAAAATGTTGAGTATGTTACGACAGCAGATGGAATTGTTTTTCCTGTATTGGTGAATCGTGACGCAACTGTCAACAAAGATGGAACAACACCGGTTCCTTATGTTTATTTCAAAAGTAACAGCTCTAATGGTGGTAAAATGGCATATACCCATTATGCGACAAACATTTATTTGAGTAAAGGTTACAAATTTAATAAAGTTTTTGATACTGCGTATGCGGCGTTAGGGCAAATTACGGCGTATGCCAGATCTGGTAATGTTGATGGTGATAATCAACCATTAATCTGGCAAGAAGCGGAACGATTTCAACTGATTCATCCGGGATTAGATGGAGTCTTTGGTATTATTAGAACTCCAAAAGAGGATGCTAAAGAAATTGCATTGACAGATAGTACTACACTTAATATTTCTGGATTCCGTTCAATAGACATGAATATCACTACGAATGATATAGGGCAGCACGATTTTGACAACATTACGAATTTTTCGGATTACCAGCAGATCAAGTCGATCTTGCCGTAACGGTTTATCGTAGCGTGACTCGTGAATTTTTTTAATTATTACAAATAATCAATTCGAAATGACCTCAGACGATATCAGGTGGAAACAACGTTTTTCTAATTTTTTGAAGGCGTTGACGTTACTGGGCGAAGCGGTTCAACTCCGCTCGCAACGGGTATTAACCGATCTTGAATCGCAAGGTTTCGTTCAACGGTTTGAATTTACGCACGAATTGGCATGGAACGTATTGAAAGATTATTTGGAATATCAGGGACAAACCTTTATTACCGGTTCACGAGATGCTGTACGGGAAGCCTTTAATCGTAATTTAATTGACGATGGGGAAACATGGATGGAAATGATTAAAAGCAGGAATTTATCATCTCATCTTTATGATCTCGAAACAATAAATAGTATTATAGAAAAAATAACTGATTCTTATTATCCGCTGTTTGTCGCTTTCAAAAATAAAATGAACCTGCTCCTTGACCAATAAATTTATTAACTGATTCATTAATAAAAAAACATGTTTGGTCTAAAACAACAACATATTGATGCGATTTGTACCTGTTTTGCCGCATTTCCGGCAATCCGTGAAGTGATTATTTATGGTTCCAGGGCTCAAGGGAATTATAAAAACGGTTCCGATATTGATTTAACAATTATTGACAACAACCTTTCCATGTCCGACCTCATGTGTTTAGAGAATGCCGTTGATGATTTAATGTTACCATATAAATTCGATTTATCCTTAAAACGGAAGATCGCCAATCCCGATTTAATGGACCATATCAATCGTGTAGGGAAAATTTTTTATCAACAGTTCCCGCAAGAAACAATAAATCGCCCTGAAAAGAGCAACATAAGCCGGCCAGCCCCAACAAGCTAAATCGAAACAAAATAGAAATCGTTCCTTTGTAATATTTTATTTCAAACCCAAAGGAGAAACTTGTGGATTCCCAAAATTATGTTGAATATGAGATATCGGAACCTATATCGGGCAGAAGATTTTTTTTCACGTTCCTATGACGAAGCACGATCTTATTTTGAGAGCGGTTGGTATGTTGTTGAACGTCATATAACAATTGGTGTGTTTTCCATTTTTGAATCAAGCCAAATAATAATGTGTCAAGTTTGGAACAATAATCCTCACTATGAAACAAATAATCATGAAAACGAAAACAATTAAAAAATATCCCAAAATCGTATTAACAAACGAACAGATTATTGCCTTACGTTGTCAAGCCGAAAAGAACGGTGCGGAACGGGCGAATGAAAAATTTCATCAGGATGGTCTGACACACTATCGAAAGTATTTACAACAAAAAATAAATCATAGAAAGGATTAATGAATATGTCAGGATTGCAACTTACAAAGGAAAAAATTACAGAATTGCCGGAAAAATCCCATAAGTGTTTTTTCCAACGTTATCACGAGGAATTACGTCAGGAACAATTGGAAAGTTATCGTGCAAAATTGAAAAAAGGGCAAGAACAGACAAACCGTTTCGTCATAATATTTTTTGTTGCAAAATAAATTTTGAATATTAACAATATCATAAAACATTAAATATTTGTTTGCGTTTTATCAACAGTTCCCCGCGGGGAACAATAAATCGCCCTGAAAGAGGAATATACCGTATTTATTAGAGAGATGGGTTATATCCTGGATGCAAGAGATTGGCAACGATAATCTCGCCCCATGCGGGGCTTTGCGATGCGGGCGTTGATTTTCCGGCGGTTGCGCTGCGCTACACCGCCGGTTATGCAATTCACACCCCTAGCGGGGTTAATAAAGAAACAAAAAAACGATGGATCATCAGAATTTTATAGAATATGAAATTTGTAACACAATTACCTATAAACGTATATTTACTAGAACACGAGATGAAGCTCTTGGCTATTATGATCGGGGTTGGATTATTATTGAGCATCATATTACAATATGCCGCCCTTCCATTTACAATGCTACCCGTGTTGATATTTCAATGGCTTGGAATGACAATCCCGAATTTAACCCTTTAATCTAAAATGGATAAACAGATATTGAATCATTTGTTGATCGAATCGCTGGAATATACTGCGTTGCGCGACAGAGAATTTTTTGTTCAGGAAACGATTGAACGTGTCAATGCCGGAAAACATAAAGAAATACAACAAACAAATGGAGAACAAAATAAAAATCAAACAAACCCCGTTTCTTCGTAATGTTGTTGCAAAATAAATTTTGAATATTAACAATATCATAAAACATTAAATATTTGTTTGCGTTTTATCAACAGTTCCCGCGGGGAACAATAAATCGCCCTGAAAAGGTAACATACCTAATGAATAATGACATATCCCTGTACACTTTGCGGCAATTATTGTGTCGCAATAATAATTATGAATGAGATATGTTGCCCTGATAGGGCGAAATCGGAACAAAAACCAAAACAGTTCATTTGTAACCCTTTAATTTTGGAGACAATAACCATGAACCCAATAATTTTTCAAACAAAAATAAAAATGCGAAGAGCATTTACATTGGTGGAATTACTGACGGTGGTGGTGATCATATCGATGTTGGCGGGGATGTCGATGTTGGCGCTCACCGGAACAATGACCGCCGCAAAAGAATCCAAAACTCGCGGCACCATCGCAAAACTAGACGCCGCTATCCTCGATATCTACGAAAGTTATCAAGAACGTTTCGATAAGATACTCGATGTAACCCAAATGTCAGATGAGACCCAAACGTTACCTAATGGTGAAAGAATTTGGTCGCAATATTCTGACGGAACATTATCGGGTTCCCCTCTTGCAAAATTGAAACTACATTTAATTTACGACCTTATGCGTATGGAAATGCCTTCATACTGGAATGAAATAGCCGATTCACTTCCAGAAAGTTCCGACCATCCTGCCCCAACAATCATTCTTCAAATTCCAATAAAATCGTCTGAGCTTGGAATTGCTGGTGGAACGACCCAATTCCAACTTCAGGATATATCACCTGTTTGTAGATATTATTTTAGCGAAGCTGAAAAAATCAGAATTAGTTCAAACTGTGACTATGACAATGGACCGGCAGAGATGTTATTTTTGATTATTGCGAATCTCAATCCAGAGGCACTTGAAAACTTTCACGGTAGTGAGATTGGTGATACAAATAATAATGGAGCGAGGGAATTTCTTGATGCCTGGGGACATCCTATCTATTTTCTCCGCTTTGCTCCGGGTTTTACTGATTCAGATTTACAACCTGATATTGTTCGTTTAGCAAACTTATCACTTACTACTGGAATGTATCCGGGCAATACAGAAGTCAATCCAGAATTTTGGAGTCCATTACCGACGGAATCACGGGATACATCATCTTGGTGTATTGCCTATGATAATGCAATGGCGCAATCATCGGATCCGTTTGATCCTCAAAATGAAGTTCGACAATCATGGTTTCTTTATCCATTAATCGTATCAGCTGGCGCCGATGGATTGTGTGATATTGATTTTGGAAGACGAGCAGGTTTTAGTGAAACTGAGATTGGCGTACTTGTCTCACCTACTTCTTCACAAGCAATTAATCCGTTCAATCATCTATCCGGTATTCCGTGGGATGGAGAAAATAGTGGAACATTGCACCATTACGACAATATTCACAATCACCGTTCAAATAACAGTTTTTAAGTAAAAGGAATGATTTGTGTTGCGCAAACGCCAGGTCCAGGAATCACAGGAACTATACCAATTACACTTTAAAATTCGTTTTTAATTTTTTGTAATTTTTTAGATAAAAACGATAAATAAATTTTTGTAATATATCAGTGGAATAATTGTTTAAGTTTAAAAAGGTCTTCGCCCTGAAAGGGCAACATCGTAGTTGATAGTGGAGAGTTGATAGTGGATAGTGTCGCAAGCGGATTACTACCAAAACGACCATCATTCCGCATG
>JAITIZ010000463.1 GCA_031279215.1 Planctomycetaceae bacterium | reverse complement strand
AAATTCGTTACTGTCACCTCCTCCGGGAATTGTATTGAATCCACGATCCTGGATACAGACTTTTATTTATTTCGGACTTCCCATTTGTTGTTTAATTCCGCTCCTCGTCATTCGATTCTGGAAACGAAAATAAGATTTATCAATTTATCAATGACTCTTAACAAGAGAAAAAAATAATCGTTGCAAAAAAACATAGTATTTTTGTTAAAATAATGAGGTAAAAAAATAACGTTTTACCTTCAATATTTCGTTGTATGCGCTGAAACGAAATCAGGTAAAAAATTTTTTATTATTATTTTAAAAATTTTGAGATTTTTCAGATTTTAATCATTGACCTTTTTGAACACAGGAATATAATAGACGAAATTGAGAAATGAGAAAGTAATGTTTTCAATTGAGATTCCGTATAAGATTATGAATACCGAATATTACCAACAGAATATTTGTTTTGATGAATGTCGTATTGATACGAATAGGTGTTGGATTGTGATGCGGTTTATTGTCGCGTTGGTTTTGTTGGTTGCGGCAGCATTAAAAGGATATGATTTATCGATACGTCCGATATTGGGCGATGGGATTTTTCATTGGCGTTGGTTCAATATTTTTGTAGTTGAGTTTGAGATATTTTTTGGTTTGTGGTTAATTTTTGGATTTTTACCGAAATTAACTCGTTGGGCGGCAATCGGATGTTTTTCGGTGTTTGCTTTGGTTTCGTTTTACAATGCGTTGTCGGGTGCATCCTCGTGTGGTTGCATGGGCGAGTTTGTTACGATAAACCCGTGGATCATGACATTGTTTGACTGCGGGGTTGTGATCCTGTTGTTGCGGTTTTGTTCGTGTACCAATTCAGTTAGAAAAATTGATCGTTTTCTGCTGGTGAATTTTATTGTTTCGTGGCTGGCAATTGCGTTGCCGTTAAGTTGGGGAATGATCACGTACAAACCGGCCTTGTTGAACACGGACGGGAATATTGTTGGCGATTCGTCGGCAGTGATTCTTTACCCGCAAGATTGGATAGGTAAACGATTGCCGTTACTGGAGTACATTGATGCGCCGAAAGACATCAGTGTTGGTAAATGGACATTGATTTTTTATGGAGCAGATTGTGCCAAATGTGAAAAATATTTTGTCAAATTAAAGAAACAAAATAATTTTCAAAACAATTCCGGCAGTAATATTGTTTGTTTGGAGATTGCCGGTTTACCTGACAATGCATTGCGTCATCGTTTCGATGATGGGACTTGGTATTGGGGAAACCTAAAATCGGTAAAAAAATGGTTTGTGGAAACACCTACCCTATTGACCATTGAAGACGGCAACGTTAATAATGGTCACAATTCAACAAATTTGTAATGGACGGGTTTTATAGTTTTACACTTTTTTGAAAGGAAATTTCAAAATGAACAAGAACGTTAAATTACTTTTGTGGTCGCTCGTGGTTGTACCGTTTGTTGTCGCGATTGTCGTGTTTTGTTCGTTGAAGCAAAACCAGCAAGAGAAATCCGAGATGAGGGCGTTATCATCTGGGGAGATGCTAAGCATTGTTGGAGGTGCAGAAGGCGAAGGCTGTATTAATATAAATCGTGAGTGTACAGGCAGTAGCTCTGTCTCTTGTAGTTGTGAAACACATAGTGATTGGGGGGGCTCAATTGATACAACTCCTAGAATAGCATATGAATATGCCGGGGAGGATTTTAGTTCTCCCAATTCAAGTCCAGGTAGTAATACAAAAGCCCAACTCGTTCAAGTTGAAAATAAACCGTGTTATAAAGAATTAAGATGTGAAAGTACTGATTATCAACATAATAGACAGTGCGATTTTGATGGAAATTGTGGAGAAGCATACTTTCCTTATTCTATATGTGTAGATTGGGAACTTGCTATATATCCATGGGTAACATTTAAAAAAGGCTATTGTCTTGATCCTTAGTTTGATAAAAAACAAGGAAGGGTAAACATAACTTTCGAACATTATTTTTTATTGTGTAAGCAATAAAAAGTAATTGTTTTTTACGTTAAGATTGTAATTATTTAGTAGCATACAAAGTGTTTGATTTACTAGGTTTGTGTTTTTTTTCAAAACATGTTATTAACTGTACTTTCCCTCCCAAAAAATAATGAAAAATATCCTTATTTCCAAAGTTTTTTTAATATTTTGCCGAAATACACGTACTTTTGCTCTAAATCTAAAAGAGGTAACTATTTAAACCCTCTTAAATTTAAGCATATTTATTATCGTACTTTTAGGAAAATGCCAGTTAACTTATAATTAACTTAAAACTATGTTGTTAATAATAGTAGTGTTTGTTTTCGTTGTGTCTTTTTGTACTGATGTAGTTTCTGCACAAGAGACAAAATCTATTCCAATATCTGTTGCATTTTTTGAAGATGTGGCAGGTAGGAATAGGAGTAACATTGAATCAATTATGACAATACAGGGAGATGTAGAGATACAATACGAAAGATATCAAGAAAAAGAAGTCGTAACTTTTCAAAAAAGTAAAACTTTTTTTGCTGTTGATAACAAACGTAATTACCGTCTCTCTCTCCGTTCTCTTTATGAATACTGGCAATTAGAGAATGACGTAAAGAAGAAAAATTATTGTACCATTGATGGTTATTTATATGTGGGGGATATTGCCTATTGGTACTATGCTGCCAACCCTAATGTAGGCGATCCAGATATAAATCCTCTAAATCATGCAAGTGTCATAGGAACGATTCGTATTGAGCAACGAGATGTCATTCGGCACGATAATTCGCGTTTACCGGAATATTTTAATCCATTTGACCGTATGATACCATCGCGAGTTGTACCAAGTAAGGCGATGCTTTTTGCGGCAAAATCTCTCTCGCACCAATCCCGTGTAGTCTATTCAGTAACTCAAACAGGAAATTTTTTAACGGTTAAAGAAGAAAGCGAATTAGGTTCAAAACCGGCAGCCCACATCTATGTTTTCGATACAACAAAATCGTACTACCTAATCGAATATAAGACAATGCTAAATAATTCCTGTTATAGATATTGGAGTTGTGAACCGATTCTTATCGATGGGATTTGGTTTCCTTCGACGGTATCAGAATTTACAGTTGGCGGAAAAAATAAAAAAGAATATCGTTTTTCAAATGTAAAAATAAATAAAAAGATTCCAGACGATGTTTTTACGTTGCAATTTTTAGGGGTCAGGCAGAAAGATCATGTTTTTGATACAAGAACGCAAACAGCAAGTGAGATCAATGATCCGGCATTTCCATTGCCGGAATATTTAAAGAACCTTGAAAAAAAATCAACATCAATCTCAAATTGGATATTGATAGGTGCAGGATTGTTTCTCATATTTTGTTCTCTCTATCGTATATTTTTACAATGGCGTAAAAAGAAAACATCAGAACATACAAAAGTTTAGAATATGCCCAACCGTTTTCTTAACATATTGGTACCGATTTTGGCGTGTTGTGTGGGAAGTGTATTTTGTGTTGTGGTTTTACATAGCAGAAATCAATACCACATTCAGTCTTCGGCAAATCTTGGTCCGCAATGTGCTCATTGGGCGATTTTTCGGACGGCACAACTTCTTGGTATTCCAACGGAGCCGGGCGAAATACAACGCTTATTACCCAATCAACCGAAAGGTCATACGTTAGCCCAAGTTGTTGAAACACTTGCAAAAATCGGTGTTGATGCTGAAGGGTACCGCGATGATTGGGATTCGTTGTCAAAACAAAATTTTCCTTGTATTGTTCATCTTGCCAAGCCGGATCATTACATTGTCGTTTCAGGAATTGAACCGGAACGAGGTTATGTTCATATTTTTGACGACGCCGGAAATCGAACCCGCCAAAAACGTGAAACATTTGAAAAACGATGGACAGGTTACACGTTACATATTGAAAAAGATAAATCGTTTTTTAATTCAAAAATTGATAATTCCATTCCGCAAGCGGTTTTTGATCATCTGATTCTTGACAAAGGCGATATTCCTGCTGTTGGCGAACCTACCGAATTTGTGTTTCCCGTACATAATTTTGGGAAAAGCGATCTTGTTATTGAAGATGTGAAGGTCAACTGCGGTTGTCTTAAAAGCGAAAAACCTGAATATCCAATTCCTCCGGGGCAAAGCGATGTGATCAAATTGTTTTATTCCATCGAACCCAAACGCGGAGTTTTTACTCAAACTGCCGCCATCAAAACAAATGATCCAGATAATCCCGTTGTTATAATTTCTGCGTGCGGTTTTACTGGAGTTGATGTTCGTATTGAACCGTCACGAATTTTTCTTAATCGTCTTTTTGTCGGACGAAAAACAGTCTATCGTTGTTTTGTCCGTTACACCGGTGAATGGAATGATTTTCAAGTCGAAGTTGAATCTGCCGATTTGACCGGAATAAAACTCATTCAACACGAATGTTTACC
>JAITIZ010000455.1 GCA_031279215.1 Planctomycetaceae bacterium | reverse complement strand
ACGTTCAAATCTATTTTTTCCAAGACGTTGTTTATTCAGCAGATCGGCCAATGATCAATGTTGGTCGATTTCGCCTATAAAAATTTACCTAAATTAACAACCACCCTGTGAACACTAGGCAAATATTCAAAAAAACTACCAATTGATAACAAGATAGAGTATAACTATTCACTATTCACTATTAACTATGTTACTATTAACTATAAAATGGATGTTATACAATTGGCATGATGTTTTTTCAGCAACCAATATGGTTTTTTCTTTTGATTCCGATTACGTGTTTGCTTTATTTTTGGCGGATACCATCGAAGTTATTAACAGGTTTGCGTTTTGCGGTTTTTTTGTTGATTGTGTTGGCAATGACGCAACCGATGTTCAAATTACCGGCGCGTAGCGGAACAATTATTGTTGTTGCCGACCGAAGCCGTTCTATGCCGACCGGTTCGGCAACCGCACAGAAACACGCTGTTAATCTGTTACTCAACCATATTGGTAAAGAAGATCGTCTGGGTGTTGTTTCATTTGGAGCGAAATCTTTTTCTGAACGAATTCCAGCCGGACTTGCTGCCGGAGCATTTGGGGAATTTACCGCCGATATTCAAGCCGATGCCTCAAATTTATACGGAGCTATTGAAAACGCTTTGTCATTGATTCCTGTTGGCGATAAGGGGCGGTTGCTTATTTTGTCTGATGGTCGCTGGACAGGAAATCAGCCCAATCAATTGATCGCTCAACTTGTTCAACGCGGTATTGCTGTCGATTACCGGTTAATTGAACGCCCCAATGTCGGTGATATTGCTATTATCTCAATTGAAGCCCCTGATCAGGTTTTACCGGAGGAATGGTTTACCGTAACCGCTTGGGTTCATGTTCCGGTAACACAGGATGTAGAGTATGAACTGTTACAAAACGGAGTTAGCGCAACAGAAGGAACTCACTCGCTTGCCTCTGGAAACAACCGCCTCGAATTTAAACTCCAAGCAGGAAGTCCCGGAACCTTGTCCTGCGAACTTCGGATTCGCAGTCAGGAAAATGATCCTGTTCCCGAAAATAATTCGGCTCGGAAATTAGTGGGCGTCGAAGGAAATAAACCATTGTTGCTTCTCGTTCCGCCTTCAGAAAACGGTTCAACTCCCGCTTCAAAATTTGCAGATATTCTAAACAACTCTGCAATTGAAACAGAAATTTCTGATGGTTCGGGAGTTCGTTGGTCATTGCCGTTTTTGAGTCGTTATTCCGGTATTATTTTGGAAAACGTACCTTCGTCACAGATGGGAGTTACCGGAATGGAGTTAGTTGCCGAATGGATTAGGCAAACCGGTTCGGGGTTAATGTTCACCGGCGGTAAAAATTCTTATGCACTCGGCGGATATTATCAATCACCGCTCGATCCCGTTATGCCCGTCTCAATGGAACTCCGAAAAGAACACCGTAAATTAGCGGTTGCTGTTGCAATTTTAATGGATTGTTCCGGCTCTATGGGAATGGTCATTCCGGGCGGAAAAATTAAAATGGACCTCGCCAATCTCGGCGCCGCCGAAGTTCTTAATATTTTAACACCAATGGATGAAGTTACGGTTTTGACCTGTGATACCGGAGTTCAAACAATTATTCCGCTCAAACAGAATACAAATCCGCAAAATGACCGTAATAAAATTTTAACAATAGGACCGGGCGGCGGTGGAATTTTTGTTTACGTTGGTTTGGCGGCGGCAAGCAAAATACTTGCCCAAGCTCAAGCCGAAACAAAACATATTATTCTGTTCACCGACGCTGACGATACCGAACAACCGGAAAATTACGTTCAACTTCTTACCGCGTGTAAAAATGCCGGAATGACTTGCAGTGTTATTGCATTAGGAACGGAAGCCGGAGTAACAGCGGAACTTTGTAAAGATATTGCGAGAGTTGGCGGCGGTAATATTTATTTTACGGAACAGGCGAATGATTTACCGCGTTTGTTTGCGTTGGACACGTTCACGATTTCCCGAAGTACTTTTTTGGAAGAGCAAACACCATTCCATTTTACCGGCGGCATCATAACATTGACCGGAACAACATTGACCGCACCGCCCAATCTTGGCGGATATAATCTTTGTTATCCCAAATCAGACGCACTCGTTTCGGCGTTAACCGACGACGATTACAAGGCACCGATCATTGCTTCGTGGCAAGCAGGTTTAGGGCGTGTTCTTTGTTATATGGGACAAGTTGACGGATTGTACACTGGTTCGATGGTTGACTGGGAAGATTATGCCTCCATGCTTGTTTGTTTGGGGCGTTGGACGGCGGGTTGGGAGACATTGCCGAACAATATGATGTTGACTCAACAACTCAATGATGGGAGTTGTCAAATTCGGTTGCATCTTGACCCCGAACAGGATCAGCCCTTCGCAACACTTCCGGCAATAACAATATTGAAACATACTCCCGGTGTTGGTTTGGAAACGGAAACCCATTTGTTACGTTGGTTGGAACCGTCCATGCTTGGTACCAATATTATTTTAACCGGCAATGAAACAATTCAGGCAACTGCTTTGTTAACAGAAAAAAACGAATCGGTTCCGAAACCGTTTCAACTTCCGCCGGTTTGTTTACCTTATTCGCCGGAGTTCCGTCCTTCCGGCAGCGGCAAAGGAGCGGAAACTCTTCGGCAGTTGGCGGCAACAACCGGTGGTTGTGAACGGATGGAGTTACCGGGGATGTGGAACGAAATTCCGAAGGTTCCGCGTTATTTTGATTTGTCGTCTTGGTTGATTTATATTGCGATTATTTGTTTGGTTGCGGAAATTTTTCAACGGCGAACCGGTTGGCTGGGAGTGTGGGGTAAACGTTTGGTCAACCGAATGTACCGGATTCTAACTTTGGGGCAACAAAACTTTCCGCCAATAGACAGCAACTCCAACACAAACGCCAACGCCAATACAAATAACGAGGATTCCAATACCCAATCCCTTTCTCTGTTCCGCCGTTTGGCAATACGAAAAGAACAACGAAAAATATTGCAGAGTGAACATTCGGAAACACCTGTACCCAATTCACAATCAGTTGTTCCGGTAACAACATTACAACAAAAAGAAGAACCGGCAACCTCCTCTAATGATGTTTTTGATGCATTGCAAAAGGCAAAACAAGCTTCAAGAACTCGAACTAAAAAATAGATTTTTAGATTGATAATTATTTGTAACTATTTCGCAGTGATTCTGTTATTTATCATCGGATATAATTATTCCGTAAAATTTTTGTTTTTCGATTTTAACCCCGCTTCGATTTTAACCCCGCTCGGGGGTTAATGAGGAAAAAAATAAAAAATCTACTGAATAATTACGATTAATAAAAATCATCAATCTAAAATCATCAGGGAACTTCTAAAAACTCATTTTTTTAGGAACGCAGGCGTCTCGCCTGCACTTTTTATAGGCAATGTGCAGTCGAGACGACTGCGTTCCTGATGTTTTTAGAAGTTCCCATCAATCTAAAATTTCGTAATGACAGCAAGGTAAGGTATCGTATCATTGACAAAATTTTTGAATGTTGTTTAATCTTTTTCACTTGACTTCTAATATCATTTTACTATATTATAACGATTGCGCGAAAAGGAGAGATGTGTTTTTGCGACAAATATTTATCATGAATTAAGAAACCGTAAATAGTTACGAATTTTGATTTTAATCGAAATTATCAATGAACCCCCAATAAAAGAAGGACTATCCATGAAAACCAAACGTCCCTGCCGTGAAGAAATTCCAACGGATAAAGTTCCGTGTAATTATTGTCCTGGTAAATGTTGCCGATATTTTGCGTTACCGATGGACACGCCGGAGAGTTATCGTGAATATGGTTTTATACGTTGGTTTTTGCTGCACGAACACGCAACCGTGTTTGTGGACGAAAAAACGTGGTATTTACTGGTTTATTCGAAATGCAAATATCTAGACGATGCGACAAACCTTTGCGGAATTTACGAAACAAGACCGAAAATTTGCCGTGATTACAGTAGTGATAAATGTGAATACGAAGACCATTATGTTTATGAACAATATTTTGAACTTCCTGAACAAATTGAGGAATATGCCGAAGCGGTTTTAGGGGCGCCGCGTAAACAAGGATTTCGGTCGGTTCCGTAATAAATTTACCGTTTTTTTCTGTTGTCATAGAAAATTTGTTTGGGTTACAAGCCCGAACAGAACCGCCCGCATCAACAGTGCAACACCGGAAATTTTCACTTCCCATGCGTTCACAAGAAACAATCGCAACCGTTGCCTATAAATTACGATACCGGATAATATCCAGGATAACTTGATACTTGACTTGATACCAAAATTTGAATTTACCACGCAAAATGGGCGAAAGCTTTATTGGCTTCCGCCATACGGTGAACATTTTCACGTTTGGTAATAGCGGTACCTTCTTTGTTGTAAGCGTTGACTAATTCGGATGCCAACTTTTCGCGAGTCGGCAACCCTTTTTTATCACGAACCGCTATAAGTATCCAACGAATTGCTAAAGATTGTTGACGATTTTTCTGGACAGTCATTGGCACCTGATAAGAAGCACCGCCAACACGTTTAGAACGAACCTCAATATTGGGTTTCACATTATCAATCGCCTGATGAAAAACTTCTATCGGCGATTTTTCCGAAATCTTTTCTTTGATAATATCAAGCGCATTATAAAAAACACTTTGCGCTGCCGTTTTTTTGCCGTCCCACATGAGACAATTGATAAACTTACTTGCTAAAATCGAATTATAAACCGGATCCGGTTTTAATTGTTTTTTACTTGCGGTAATACGACCCATTTTTAACAGTTACGGTTAGTGAATAGTGGATATTAGAGAAAAACTTATTGATTTGTGAAAAAATTTGTTTGTACAAAGTAAACGTAATATTTTTTTCTTTGGGGTTTATTTTTTCTTTGGGGCGGAACCTTTTGTGCCTTTAGCGGCGGTTTTCTGAATTTTTTTGGCACCGTACCGGCTTCGTGCTTGTTTACGCCCATCAACTCCGGTTGAATCGAGAGTTCCCCGAATCACCTGGTACCGAACCCCCGGCAAATCCCGAACACGACCGCCACGAACTAAAACAATGGAGTGTTCCTGAAGTGAATGACCCTCACCAGGAATATACACCGTAACTTCCTTACCGTTTGAAAGACGAACCCGCGTAATTTTCCGCAATGCGGAATTAGGTTTTTTGGGCGGCATTGTTCGGACAAGAAGACAAACACCACGCTTTTGAGCGCATTTATCCAATACGGGAGATTTACTTTTATAAATTTGTTGTTTTCGGTTTTTGCGAACCAGTTGGTTAATTGTCGGCATAATTTCTTTCTTTTTAATTTTCAAGTCGATTTTAGCGAGAATCGACGCAAACAGTATTAAGTTCCCAAGTATCAACAAACTAATTTTATTTAAGGACAAAATGATAACGGATTTTCCAATCTTGTCAACAGGGCATTGGTCAAAAAAATTGGTCTTGAGTTTTTTGTGATAATTTCGTATGATTTTATGTTGAATTTCATTATCTTTTAATCTTTTAATATCAGTTTTATTTGAGGTTTGAATTTTATCTCAAGTACAATTCCAATGCGAACACGATTCCGTTTCCTCATATTCTTTTTTTTATTGATTGGTTTATTAACTTGTTTTTCGGGTTGTCTTTGCGATCCGGAATATTGTGCAATGCCGAATTTGTTCCATCCGGGTCATATTAACGAACAACGTGATCGAATGAAACAGTTTGATCCTTTTATCCGAACAGACATTGGTCCTAAAATTGACGGTGATCGTCCACACGGTTCCCAGCAAGAAACGCCCCTGCCGCAACATTTTAATCAATATCCGCCCCCAAATACTTCTAAATAAATACTTCTAAATAAAAAAAACGGTAATCTATCATTGGAATTTTCGTTAAAAGATAAACCTAATGTAGGTGACGTTTTGCTGAAGGGAACTTCTAAAAACGCGAATATTTGAGTTTATATTTTTTTTGCGGTGTGTTTCGTTGATTTTTTGAAGCGTCTTGGCAGTAGAATTCCTTTTCCTTCACGTATTCATCATTGATTTTATGACGAAAACGTGTG
>JAITIZ010000413.1 GCA_031279215.1 Planctomycetaceae bacterium | reverse complement strand
ATTGACCATTTTCAATCTACATTAATTTTTAGTTTAATTGTTCGGAGCGGCAGGATTGATTGGCAAGAAATTGTGAGCCGTTTTATCATATTACCCTCTTGGAACAATTTTTTTACAACGAAATTCTTTACCATGTTTTTTATCGGCAATCGGAATTGTTTTCTGCAAACACTTTTGTCAAAAAATAATGGTAATCGATAACGTCTAAAATTCACGTCCGAATTGATGAGCAACGTTTCTTTTTCGCCTTCATCTCACCATTGAAATAGACCTCTATCGGTTTTTTGTACGACAAAGACGAATGAATTCGTTGCTCATTGTAAAACTTCATGTAGTCCGCAATACCTTCATGTAATTCAGTTACATTGTCATAACGTTTCAAATAAGCATCTTCGTATTTCAATGACCGCCAAAAACGTTCCATGATCACGTTGTCCACCCAACGTCCCTTGCCGTTCATACTAATTTTTGTTGCATGTCCGGCAAACAATTGTTGAAACTTTGATGACGTAAATTGAACGCCCTGATCGCTGTTGAAATATTCCGGCTCGCCAAACTGTTCAAATGCCTCTTGTAAACATTCCGCACAAAAATTCTGTTCTGATAAAACCGAATTTCAAAGTTCAGTTTCAAAGTTCAGTTTCAAAGTGCAGTTTCAAAGTGCAGTTTCAATGTGCAATGCGTATATTCCTGATAATCCTCTATTGAATAGTTGTAAAAAAAACTTTATTTCTCAATCCTTATCTCTTTACATTTGGAAACATTTTTCTATATAATTATATTTTGTTTGGGGTATTGATATCTGAAGTTGTTACTTTTTTTTTCATTGTTAATTGCTATGACTTTTTTCGATTTTATTACCAGTCCCTTAATGGGAGTTTATTTTATTTGTGCTGTTTTCGGCGGTACAATGATGATTCTGCAACTGATTATGATGATTTTTGGTTTTGGCGGTACTGAAACCGGAGATTGGGGTGACGGCAGTGACGGCGGAGATGCCGGTAATGATTCTGACATCGGTGAATATTCGCAAACTATTGATATTTTCAAGGTTTTATCTATCCGAACCATTATTGCGGGAATTACGTTTTTTGGTTTGGGCGGACTAGCCGGATTAACCGGCGGAACGTCAAAATTCATTTCCGTTATTTTAGCAATTACTTCTAGTTTAATCGCTATTTATGCGGTTTATTATCTTTACTTATCGGTTGCCAATCTAAGGTCGGACGGCTCCATTTCGGAAGAAACATTGATTGGTTCGTTGGGTAACGTTTATATCAAAATTCCCGAAGCAGGAACCGGAACCGGTAAAGTGCTTGTCAATCAACAAGAACGGACAATGGAATATGAAGCCATTACCGCCGGAAAGGAACTCAAAACCGGAACTCCTATTGTTGTTGTCCGTATTGTTTCACCAACAACC
Source organism: Planctomycetaceae bacterium (assembly GCA_031279215.1). Taxonomy (GTDB): domain Bacteria; phylum Planctomycetota; class Planctomycetia; order Pirellulales; family Thermoguttaceae; genus WRKP01. The sequence goes on along the minus strand of JAITIZ010000413.1, from coordinate 4,521 downwards.
GTCGAAGTAAAACCAAGTTAAAAACGAAAATCATGTTAAGGAACAATAATCAATCATCAATATTGAAACAAATACTTACACAAAAATAAATTTGGGAGACAAAATGAAACGTGAAGATGCTTGGAACTTGCTCAACCGATACAATCAAAATCCTTTTCATCTTTACCATGCACAAGTGATGGAAGGCGTAATGTGTTATTTTGCGTTACGGGAGGGATTTTCTGATGCGGTAGAATTTTGGGGAATTGTTGGTTTGTTGCACGATCTTGATTTTGAACAATTTCCAGAGGAACACTGTATTCGTCAGCAAATTATTATGCAGGAACACGGTGTTGATCCGGCAATTATTCGGGCAACTGTTTCCCATGGTTGGATGTTGACTGTTGATGTTAAACCGGAACACCGGATGGAAAAAATTCTTTATGCAACAGATGAGTTAACAGGTTTGATTGGAGCGATTGCCTTGATGCGGCCATCGAAAAGTGTTCGGGATATGGAAGTCCGGTCAATCTCCAAAAAATTCAAAACACCGGCGTTTGCTGCCGGTTGCTCGCGTGATGTTATCCGGCGCGGTGCGGAATTACTCGAATGGACTCTCGATGAACTCTTCGCCAATACCCTTGAGGCTATGAAAAACGTTAATATCGTTCAGTAATCCAGCCTGTTTTCAAGAAATTCGATGATTCGGCGGTTCTCACGAAACGACATGGTAACATCAGGATGAGCAAAAATTCGGACACGTTTGGTATAATCGTCAAACTGCTCCCGCGCCATAGATCGAACCACCGGCGAAACATCTTCCAACGCCCGATAACAATCCTCTTTCGGATAAAAAACATCTATCTTGATCTCAATCTCCTTTTCCATAGGCGGAGCATCAATCAAAATCGCAAACGGCGGTTTATCTCCCGAAATCATTGTTGATAATTGATTTGATAATTCACAGAGTTGACGATAAGGTTTGCCTGCTAATTTCCGATAAATTTCCGGTTGTTCCAGAATACTAAATTGAGCAACACGTTTATAAATCAATCGTTTTGTTCCAAAAAGTCCTTCCGCAAGTGCCCGAACCGGTAACTGCTGCGACGATTCCATAAAAAAACGAATGATATCGTCTTCCGTACTTCGGAAAAAATATGGTAACTCCATTCGCCCTTCCTGATAAAGTTCACTGAAAAGCCGTTGGAACATGGACGAAGCAGATCGAACCGTGTGATGCCAATAAACTTCACTAAACATAATATACCGCGCAAAAATCATTAATTCCGCAGCCGTTTTTCCTTTTTCCGTAATAGCCATTCCGTTTCCCGATTCGTTGACGCAAAGACTGCCGATAAGACGAGCTTGATCAAAATTCCGCCCGTAAGGAACCCCAGTATGTAAACTGTCACGGAAAAGATAATCCATCTTGTCCATGTCAATCGGACCAGACAAAATACTCGATAATAATTTCGTTACGGAATCCTTGCCGGAATTATTATTGTTCAACAAATTAATAACAGAGTCCGGTTCGATATTCCAATCGTTTCGCAATAATTCCGCAACCTCGCCGCTCCGAAAAATTTCCGCAGCTAAGACTTCATGACGCGGTAAGCCCTCGATTCGAATATCTTCAATCAAATGGCAGAACGGCCAATGTCCAATATCATGAAGCAACGCAGTTATCATTAGAAGTTCCGCATTCTGTTTTGACACAGTTGACGTAAAGCGCGGAATGTGCGCCAATCGTTTCAAAAACAATAACGATAAACGATAAACTCCTAAAGAGTGTTCAAACCGAGTATGTCTTGCTGCCGGATACACCAAGGATACAAGACCAACCTGAGTCATTTTCGCAAGCCGCCGAAAAGACTCCGTGTCCATCATACGGCGAACACGACCCGTCAACGGAACATCTAACTCCGGCGGAATCCGAACAGACCCAACATGAGAATCAAGACCAACAATTTCGGGAAGAGTTAACAAGGAAATCTATTAAGTTAATTGTGAATAATTGTGAATAACAGATAATATTTCGCAAAAAATTCAGGAACGATCCGAATGGTTTATTATCAGGTAAATAATCACAAGTTAGGCAATCCTTTGATAAAAGGCTTTTACTTACAGTTGCCTGCTCTGAATATTTCCTAATAACACACTACTGAATGTAACTGTCTATTTTATTAACGACCACATAATTCCAATCGTCCGCAGATAACGCAGATTTTCACAGATTATTTTAAAAAGTTTTGTAATATATCAGTGGAATTTTTGTTTTCGATCTTCACCCCGCTAGGGGTGTGAAATGCATAACCGTAGGTTGCGCTGCGCTACACCTACGGTTATGCACATATCGTCCCTGCGGGACTAAGAAAACATTAAGAGTAAAACATTAAGAGATTTAAGGAAATTTCACGAGAATAGGACCAAAAAAATTATTCCACTGATATATTACAATAAATTTTGTTTAGTGTTTTTTTCTTTCAAAACAACACAACAATGTTGTACGATAAATATGGTTTTGCATGGGGTATATTTACTGAACAATTTTTTCAAATTTATTCTAAATTTTTCCTTTCGGCACTACTTAATGCAACGAGAACATCTCTCGAACCAATTATCAATTATTGATATTAAGCGAATTTTGATGCTTAAAAATCCATACATCCTATAATCCTGTCAAAAAACGAAAACCGAATTGTTTAATCAAGAACATAACCTTCTCGATAAATGGGTTTAATCAATTCAGCAACACCGGGTGTTTTCAGTTCGGCGAGGTTTGTGATTTTCATATTGGCGGCGTCCCAATAAACTTTTTCACCCCATTCGTTGGCTTTCGATGCTGTCCAAACGGCAAGATTACCAAGCAACATGGCTTCTGTAAGCGGTCCTGCCTGTTTGGGGAAATTTGAAAAACAAAGGTCAGGATTATTCTCTTTAATCGCCGTAATTAGTTCAAACATATTACGCGGGTCATCGTTTTGGTTCTCCGCCGGTTTACCTTCAGTATCAGGATAATGCGGAGCGTAACGGATTTCAGGAATATTTACTCCTTGTTTTCGGTCATTCCGACCATGACCTTGTGCTCCTTGCGTACCAATAATAATTTCACCGCCTATCGGCATTTTTTCAGGATATTTGAAACCGTTTTCTTCGAGAAATTTCCGATCCGGAAACCAACCGCCGTCATACCAGACAAATTTGAATCCTTTACGAGTTGGGGTGTCGGGATATTCAAATTCAATTTGGGACGATTTCGGGTAAACATCAAAATCATGCCCGGATGTTTTTGCAACAACTGATTTTGGAGCACTTAAATCCAATGCTGCCATAAATTTGTTTAAAGCATGGCACGCAATATCACCAAGCGCACCCGTACCAAAATCCCACCAACCGCGCCATGCAAACGCGTGATAAAGACCCGGATAATATTCGCGCGGTTTTGCCGGTCCGAGCCAGATGTCCCACTCAACATTCTGAAGTTCCTGTTCAATTCTGGTTTTCATTTCTGCAAGTTTTTGTTCTGTATTGGGATTATTTTCGGATTTGAGTTGTTCTTCGTAACCTTTGAGAGTCCGAACAAGTTCTGGTCCTTGGGGCCAAATCGGGCGATTCGTCCAAACATGAATCTCCTTAATATCGCCATAAATTCCGGCTTTTATTTCAGCAGCATGACGGCGAAGCCCATCGGAGGCACTGCCTTGGTTACCCATTTGTGTACACACTCCGGTTTCTTGGGCAACTTTCCCCATAAGTCGGGCTTCATAAATTGTTCGGGTCAACGGTTTTTGAACATAAACATGTTTTTTCATCCGCATTGCCATAAGACCGGCAGGAGCGTGCGTGTGGTCAGTGGTACTGATTGTTGCTGCATCAATACTTTTTTCTTGTTCTTCAAAAAGTTTTCGGAAATCCGTGTACGTTTTTGCTTTCGGATATTTTTTTGTTGCGTGATTGAGTCGACCTTTATCAACATCGCAAATCGCAACAACATCTGCAAATCGGGCAGCATTGGCAATATCGCCTTCGCCTTTGCCGCCAATTCCAATACCGGCAAAAGCAAGACGTTCATTGGGCGAAGCACTAAGTTTGGGGGTCTGACCGGCAATAGCCCAATAACCAACTCCGGTTACTGTTGCGGTTTTCAAAAAATTACGGCGGGTAGTTTGGTGTTTCATAAAAATCTCCTAAAACAAATAATTGTTAAAATACGACACTATTAACTATTAACTCCTATTCTGCCTTTTTGGAGTGTAGGAAAAATATCGTTTTACATCAACGGGAACGATAACAAACAGACAGTTACTAGTTTACACGTAAGAAAACATGTTTGTCAATGAGTCAGAAAAAATTTTGGTAATATTTCTGCGACATTTTTTGTCCGCAGATGACGCAGATTTTCGCAGATTATTTTAAAACGTTTTTTGAAAATAATTTTTTGTATTTTTTATATTTTTTTGTCTATTCTTCCTTTGTTTCGTTCTTTCGTACTCTCAAAAAAGAATCCTTGAAAATCCGCGAAGATCGAATCTCTGCGAAAAT
>JAITIZ010000397.1 GCA_031279215.1 Planctomycetaceae bacterium | reverse complement strand
CTTGAAGAGTTAGCAGTGTTATCCGGTTTTTGGGTATTACGAAAAAAATAATAACTATAATTATACACAATGAAAATAGCCATTATTTCTGCTGTTGATTTTGTTCCTTGGCAATTCCGCAGTGAATTTATTGCAACACTTATCTACAACGGACATGACGTAACGGTTATTTCGTCCAAAGGTCCTTACGTAGAACGTTTGCAAGCCATCGGCGCAAAACATATTGCGATTCCCTTAAACCGGTTTATTTCGCCGTTAACGGATTTACTTTATTTGTTTCGATTATATTTTACGTTGCGTAATATTAAGCCGGATATTGTTTATGCCATGACTGCAAAACCTACATTTTTTGCACCGATTATTGCCAAATGCCTTAATGTGCCGCAAGTCTATAATATGTATGGCGGAATTGGATTTATTCATGTGGACGGCGGAAGTTACCTAATGAAAATAATTAAACGAATTGCCCGCTTGATTCAACGTTATGGAGGAAAATTTGTTGATTTTTTCATTTTTCAAAATCATGATGACTATAATATTTTTTTGCGTAATCAAATTATAACAGAAAAAAATAGTATTGTTGTTAATGGGTCTGGCGTAAATTGTCACGAATTTAACATTGAATCGGTCAATCAAAGCCGAATTAATAATATACGTCATGAGTTAGGATTATCTGAATCAACCAGAATTGTTTTGATGGTATCAAGAGTTGCAAAAAATAAAGGTATTCTGGAATTTATCAATGCCGGTCGTTATTTTGAAAATCATAATGAACCAATTCAATTTCTCCATGCCGGTTCGGTTGAAAAAGGTAGTTTAGAAAATGTTGTAATATCACAAATTCAGGAAACAAAAAATTTCAAACAGATCGGTTTTAGAATGGATATAAAGGATATTATTTCTATGTCCGATATTGTTGTCCTTCCTTCCTACCACCGTGAAGGAATTCCTAACACATTACTTGAGGCAATGGCAATGAAGAAACCGATCGTTACAACTAATAATGTTGGTTGCCGTGATGTTGTCGATGATGGTATTAATGGATTTCTTATTCCGATTCGTGATGCCGATGCATTGGCAAATGCTATTGAAAAACTTATTGATAATCCGGTATTGAGAAAACAGATGGGTGAAATCGGTTACGAAAAAATTCAACGCCAATTTACTGTCGAGTCTATCAACAAAATAATTTTGCAACAGGTTTTTCAAATGAATGATATTCAGATTCCTGATTTTTATACGGAAGAAACGTCCAATGGTCTTTTTATATCGCTGAATGGCGAACAACGTTTTGTTTCAGTTAATCCTATTTCAACAGATCATGTTTTAAATTGATCTGTAAAAAGTGATATGTTAAAAATTGCCATTATTACTCAGGAAGACGCTTTTGTTATTCCTCGCAATGTTGAAATGTTATTGAAACAAAATGACATTGAAGCTGTTGTGATTTATTCACTCAATGCCAAAGGTTCTTTCAAAAATAAATATGTACTCTTTTTGAAAGGTTTTGGTTTTGGACAATCGGTAAAAATGGGAATAAAGATTATTGTTGCAAAATTATACAATATCTGTGATCGTATTTGTTGCGGATATTTACCCGGAAATAAATCAAGTATTAAAACAGTTGCCTTGAAATACAGAATACCTTATCGCGAAATTAAACAATTAAATACACAACAATTTTACGATGATTTAAAATCACTTGATTTAGATTTAATCGTTTCATTTTCCGCACCCTGTATTTTTTCACCGGAATTACTCAAAATTCCACGAAACGGTTGTATCAATTTACATTGTTCTTTGTTACCCAATTATGCCGGAGTGTTGCCGAGTTTTTGGACACTTTATCACGGTGAACGTGAAACCGGCGCAACTGTCCATTTTATGGATGATAAAATCGATAACGGTAAAATTCTCAGTCAGATTAAAATTGACATTTCCGATTGCCATAGCATGTTTCAAGTAATCTGGAAAACAAAAAAAATCGGCGGACAATTGATGATCGATGTTATTGAACAAATCCGAAACGGAAATATTGATCCAAAACCAAACGATGTTTCACTCGGTTCCTATTTTACATGGCCCACCATAGAACAAATTCGTGAATTTCGTAAACACGGAGGACGTTTAATATGAACGTGAAAGAGTTTATCGTTCCGTGTGTTCGGCAAGTACGCCGCACGCACGGCAATATTGGAATACCCCGACGGGGTAATAATAATGTACGGTAAATTTTATGTTTGTTATATCCCAACGGGATATTTCCAAAATAGCCGTGCGTATTGCGTACTCGCTATACGCACGGAATAAATATAATCACAAAAATAAAATACCCTGAAAGGGTATTCCAAAAAATTGTTCCATTTTGATCCGTTGGAATATGAAAAAAATTAAAATCACAAAATAAAAACAATGCCTCAATCATTCGCCCAAATTTATATTCATATCGTGTTTTCAACAAAACATCGACAACCGTTTTTTCAAGATACGGAAAAATTTCCCAATTTGTACGCATTTATCGCCGGTTTATGCAACAAACGTCATTGTAACGCTATTCAGGTTGGCGGATACATCGATCACGTTCATATTTTATGTTCATTATCCCGTACAAAAACAGTCGCAGACTTAGTTAAAGACATTAAAACAATATCAACCAGTTGGATTCAAACCAACCTATCCAATGCAAAAACTTTTCATTGGCAAGATGGTTACGGCGCATTTTCCGTTAGTCAATCACAATTAGAAATTGTTCGGAAATATATTTTGTCGCAAAAATCACACCACGAAAAACAACAATTTCAAAATGAATTTCGAAAATTATTGATACATTACAATATCAAATTCGATGAACGTTATGTTTGGGATTAAATCGTTTCATGTGTATAATAAATTGATTTAATTACCCTTGTGTATGGTGAAATTTATCCGTGTATGGTGAGTACACCACGCACGGCAATATTAGTGTTATCCTTTCAGGATAATTTACATTGTTTTTGAACATCCCATCGGGATGTATCCAAAATAGCCGTTGGTATTGCGTTGTAATGATATAAAATAAATGAGAGCGGATTAAAAATGTCAATATTGGAAATACCCCTTGGGGTGGTAATTTTTGTAATTTATTAATATTGTTATATTTTTATACATTGACACATCTCAATGGAATATAACAATAAATATGTGTATGATGGGTTTATTCCGTGTGTGGTGAGTACACCACACACGGCAATATTGGAAATACCCCCTTCGGGGTAATTTTTGTGATTTATTGCTATTTTTATATTTTAACACATCCCGTCAGGATGTACCAAAATAGCCGTTGGTGCGGCGTACTCGCCGTACCAACGGAATAATTACGAAATAATTGCGAAATTTATTTTCAAAAATTTTTTTTATGAACAATAATATTATTCGTTACGCAATTTTATCGATGGACATTGAGGACTGGCAGCATCTCGACTATTTTGATACATCAAAATGTGATTTGTCCTATTCCATGATGGATGGTCTTGACCAATACCTTGAATTGATTAGCGAACTTGGTGTGCCGTCATCGTTTTTTTGTGTTGGCGAATTGGCACAGAAAATCAAAATAAAACTTCGTGAAATCAGCAATTTTGGTTTCGATATCGGTTCACATACCCAAACGCATCGCAGACCTCTTACTATTTCCGTGCAGGAGTTTGAAGAAGAATTGCGTGTTTCCAAAGATAATATTGAACAAATATGCTCAAAACCGATTGAAGGTTTTCGTGCACCATGTTTCAGTCTTGATCGTGAACGGCTCATGATTTTGCCTAAACTGGGGTATAACTATGATGCAAGCCGGATATTATTTGATTCCCACCCGCTTTACGGAACTCTTGATATGAATGGATTTGAGCAAGTATCAAATAATATTTTTCGTAGTAATAATTTTTTTGAATTTCAAACCAGCACGCAAAAAATATTCGGTAAGGATTTACCAATTTCCGGCGGAGGATATTTACGTATTTTTCCTTGGATAGTAACAAAAACTTTATTGAATCGTTATTGTCCGAATAATGAACTGTACACGCTTTATATTCACCCATTTGAATTATCAACAAAAAAATCACCGCCTTTTCCAAACGGGACAAATTTGAAAACAAAAATTCGTTTTTCACTCGGAAGAAAAACTGTTGCCGAAAAACTTGTCAAACTCATTAAATTGTTACAATTTAATGGATTTCAATTTACTACATTTTCCCAATTACGTCAACAACTCCTCAACAAATAACTTTTTACAGATTACTCAAAATTCGATTATGAAAAAAATTCTTATTACAGGTGCTACTGGATTTCTTGGACGAAAAATTGTTGAACTATTCCATTCAACGGATTGGAAAATTCGCGCAACCGATTTAGTTCCTGCTTCACCATTTGATAATGCGATTGAATATCGTAGTATTGATTTAACAACGTGTGACGAAACAGTATTAGTATCACTCACCGAAGATATTAATACAGTATTACATGTTGCTGGTTTCGCTCATCATGCCGGATCTGTTACACCAATTATTCGAAACAAATATTTTCAAGTGAATACTCATGCTTCTGAAAGACTTTTTCGTGCTTCAATTATTACAAAAGATCTAAACCGTTTTGTTTTTCTCAGTACCGGAGCTGTTTATGGTTCGGCTCCCAATGATGCAACATTTGACGAAAATTCCGATTGCCATCCTGAAGAACCTTATGCAGAAAGTAAACTCGAAGCGGAAAAATTACTTATAAATATTTGTTCCGGTTCTGATGTACAATTATCAATTCTTCGTATGTCAACATTATTTGGAGAAGAAGACCCAGGTAACATGCACCGTCTTATTTCTTCTATTGTACGAAATCGTTTTGTTTGGATTGATACCGGTAAAAGCCGTAAAACGTTTATTCATCGCGATGATGCGGCTCACGCCTGTTATCTTACAGCAACATCAGACATGCTCGATAAAGTATCGATTTATAATGTTTCAGGTGTTACTTTAAAAACACGTGAAATATTACAGGAGATTTATCGTCAACTTGATAAACCTCTACCCAAACTTCAAATTTCAGGTCATTTTGCTAAATTTTTGACACATCTATTGTCGTGTTGTACATTTCATCGTGGTGTACCGGCAAAAATTCATCGAAGTGTAGCCAAGTGGTTGGAAGACAAACCAGGTAATGGAACAAAATTTTGTCACGATTTTAACTTTACTCCGACAATTACTATGCAGGAAGGATTGCATCGGGAGATCGAATGGATGCGATCTATCGGAGAAATTGCACACTAAAGGAATAGTGGAAAACATGGAATTTGTAACAATATCAATTGTATTATTGGGACTTGAATGTTTCTATTTTCGTTTGGCAAATTGGTTGAATATTATCGACAAACCAAACGAGCGGAGTTCGCATTCACGAATAACGTTGCGCGGCGGCGGAATTGTTTTTCCGGTAGCGGCGTTGGTTTTCTTTTTCTTGTATGGATTTAATTATCCATTATTTTTTGCCGGTTTGATTTTGATTTCACTAATCAGTTTTGGAGATGATATTAAACCATTGCCAAATAAAATCCGTATCGGTATTCATTTTATTGCGGTACTTTTAATTTTTGCACAATGGGAATTATTATCGCAATTACCAATCTGGTACATTTTGCCGTTATTGATTTTTGTAGCGGGAATAATCAATGCATTCAATTTTATGGACGGTATTAACGGAATGACCGGCGGATACGGACTTGTTGTTCTTGGTGGTTTGGGATACGTTAATATTTTTCACACGGAATTTGT
>JAITIZ010000370.1 GCA_031279215.1 Planctomycetaceae bacterium | reverse complement strand
TTACGTCCGATAATGTATGTTATGTTCGATTAACCCGAATTTTTACGCATTATATCGATTTTAACGAGACAAAGAGTCCTCTATTATCGTTATAGTTCTTGTTTATTATCTAATTGTCAAAGAACAAAAATTTACTTTATCCATATCTATCCTTTTAATTCATGCAACCATTCTACATTTAAATCGCAAAAAATCAAGAAAAAATCGGGAAAAGGAAAAAAATCTAAGAAATTTATTTTTTGCTAAAAATGACTTTTATTTCTCAAGTTTTCTTCACAGACAACCGAACGGAATGATTCAAAATCGTCTATCCAAAATCATCGGAGAGTCTCTTGAACGCACCAACATTTTCTACTAGATAAATTCTTTCCGATTTCAATGATGATAATTATGTCTGGTTTAAGACCCCAGCAGTACATCAAAACCACATGTTACTAATATCTAAAACACTGACATTGTAACGAAATTCATAAATACCTCAAAATGAGATTATCGATACAAGTTTTCATTAAAATAATTCATAACCTATTTATAATCAATAGTTTACATCAATTCCTGCTCCTGGTGAACAACGCCGTTTTGAGGAGTGAACCCGGCAGTGAACAGCCGCTTATATGTTTTCATAAGTCTTTATGGTACAAAGACTTACGTCGAGTATTCAAGAAATAGGCGATCCCTTGAAAACGTAATGGCAATATAAAAACAACCAATTGGTAACAAAATTGAGTATAATTCACATGAACAATAGACCCCAAAATGCCGAAATCACCCGAAAATTTTTAACCATTTTAACAACCAGCCTGTGGACACTAGGAACTGTGAACACTAGGAATATTTTCAATATTTAATGTCCCAACATTTTTTTCATTGCTTCTTCTTGTTGTGCAGCAAGTTCTTCGACGGTGAATGCCGAATCAGAACGTTTGGTGGGACGGAGTAAAACCAGTATCGCAAAACTGAGAAAAAGCAAAACCAAGAAATAAGAAAGAACCCAATCCGGCGCCTCTTCCGATGCCTCCGCACCAAAACAAAAAATCGGTTGAAAAAAGAATAAAACACCAAAAATCAATGTCAACAATGTGTTTCGGAATTGAGATAACATAACAAAATCCTGTAAAAAAATGAAAATTTAAAAAGCAGAACACAAAACAAAAAGGAATGTTTTCAAGTTAATAGGAGATTATTTTATAGGAATTAGTTTTTTATTCCAGATTTCAAGAAGAATTTTGGAAATTTTTTTGAAAAATAGTATAAGTATTGTAGTTGATAGTTGAAAGTGGAGAGTTGTGAGTGGATAGTGTCGCAAGCGATTTACAACCATTCCGGTAATAATTCCGCATGCGACACTATCCACTATCTACTATCCACTCTTCTCTCTCAACTACTCTCTGGGGTTAAAATCGAAAAATAAAAACGCTACGGATATAATATTACTATTTTCTTAACAAAACAACATCAGCAGCCAATGGACAGAAAAATTAACCGGAAATGATGTTTGATAAACAGTAATAGTCTATTTTGATAACCCTTTACAGATCGCTGATTGCCTCTTTTGTATCATTCCTGTAAAATAAAATAATAGATTTCCAAAAGTTGTTATTTACTTGATATTTTTAGTTGCAATTATTTCTTTTGTTTGTGGTTTGCCTAATGGTTACGTTAAAACCTTTGAAAAAACAAATAATGACCGGGTGAGGTATTATGGAGAGTGTTGCGAGCGGAATGATTGCCGAAACGGTTGCATCCGCTTGCGCAACTCTCTAACTCCTCACTTTTCACCATCAACTACTAACTGTTTATGAGATTTTTTATTAATTTTGTACTTTTATTTTTGTTTTTGCTGTTTAGTTTTACTGTTTTGCCTGTTTTTGCAGCGAAAATTGTTCTGAAAGACGGGCGCACTCTGGAAGGAAAACACACCGAACTGACCAGAGTTGATGAAAAAGCAGAAGAAGTAGGGAAAATAAGAGCCAAATTGATTGTGGTTGTAGAGGACGGTTTGCGGTATATTTTTGTTCCGAAATATAATATCAGTCATCTTCCCGAAGAAACTACCGAAATTCTCGAAACATTTCGAACACGGCTTCGTTATTCCCAGGAAGGTTTGAAGCTTCATGTTCTTGGCGAGTTTGATAATAGTACACGATTTGATTTTTTTGGTAGGCGGTTGCTTCAGGTTCGTCATTACGGCGGAGTCGAATTGTTTTCTCAAGCGATTACCGAATTAACACCTCGTTATATCCGTGCACGCGGTATTCATATCAATAATCAACCGTTGGTCTGGGATATGCGGATCGCAACAAATGCCCTGCCGCGTGAACAATTAACACCAATTCTGTTGAATCAAATTGATACGAAAAATCTTGAAGATCGTATTCGTCTTGTCCGGTTTTATATTCAGGGAAAACTTTTTGAAAATGCCGTCGAAGAGTTGTACGGTATTCTGGACGATTGGAAAAATGACCCCGAAGTAAAACAACGTCTTTCATCTGTGTTTCGGATGATTCGGCAACAACAATATCAACGCCGTCTCGATGAATTAGAACTCCATTGGAAATCCGGTCAATACCTTTTCGTCCGGCAAGCCCTGCAAACTCTTGAAAAAGATGAAAATTTACCAGAACAATTATTCATGTCCCTGCGGCGTATGTTACAACGTTATGACGATTTTGAAAAAAAACGCGAAGAGACAATTACTGTTTTGAAATCATTGTACGAAAAATTACCCGACGATGAAAAAAATAGTAAAATTCCGCCGATTCTTGATGAAATTGCCGCCGAATTAAGTTTCAACACAATTGATCGTCTTGCCGCATTTCATCTTTATATTCAGAACAAGGAGCTTTCTGATTCGGAAAAGTTAGCGGTTGGAATTACCGGTTGGTTTGCCGGTTCGAATGCGGATAATCGCCGTTTAGCGGTTGCAGCAACCTTGCCGGAAACACGGCAGCTGGTTCTCGAATACCTGCAAAGTGAGAACAATGACCTGCAACGAAAAACAATTTTGGAACAACTTAAAACATTGGAATCTGCTCGTCCTGATCTTATTGCCCGCATTCTCGCTCACATCAAACCGCCCAAAGAAGACTTACCGTTAGGGAATGAAGAACATCTCGGTTTTTATTCTTTTGAGATTGATAACCCGATTCGTGAAACAGTTGAAAAAATCCGTTACGTTGTTCAATTGCCGCCGGAATACGATTTGAACCGGCGTTATCCGGTTATTGTTGCGCTGAACGGTAACACCCAATCACCGGAAATGATGCTTGATTGGTGGGCCGGTTCTTGGCGCGGTAAGGAGCGTTACGGTCACGCAACACGAAACGGATTTATTGTTGTTGCGCCCGATTGGAATCCGCCTGAAATGAAACAACTCGATTACGACTTCTCCGCACTGGCACACGCTTCGGTCTTATATTCACTCAAAGATGTTTTGCGACGGTTCAATATTGATACGGATCGAGTATTCCTTACCGGTCACGGTATCGGCGGAACAGCAGCGTGGGATATCGGGTTGGCTCATCCTGATCTCTGGGCCGGAGTTATTCCATTCAACGCCGTTGCTTCAAAATATATTAACGCTTATCGCGATAATGTACGTTATGTCCCCTTATACTTTGTCTGGGGGGAATTGGAAGGAATCGGCAACCAACCAAAATGGGTAATCAATGCGCCTTTTTTGAACAGAAATCTCGCCGTACAACACCGTGTCCCTGATATTACAGTAGTTCGTTATATTGGACGCGGCGTGGAAGGATTTTCGGACGAGATTCTGAATCTGTTTGAATGGATGAAATTACGGCAACGGAATTTCACGCCAATGGAGTTTGAATCCAACACAATGCGGGCATGGGATTCATTTTTTTGGTGGGTTGAGATGAATCATCTTGATAAGGATAAACCGGATTATGTTACAGACCCATTGTACTGGCAGGAAAAAGAACCTCCAAAAAATATCATCACGGTTCGATCAAAATTGCTTAAAGCAAGTAATAGTGTACAGATTGATATTGCACCGAAAATTTCCAATGTTCAGGTCTTTCTAACACCGGAAATGATTGATTTCAATAACAAAACAACAATTCGTGTTGGTTCTAAAAATTTTCAACCCCAAAACGGTTTTGTAGAACCGGATATCAGTGTTATTTTAGAGGATGCCCGAACCCGAAGTGATCGTTTACATCCTTTTTGGGCGGTGTTAAATGGTCAGCGATAAACCTAGTTCATGCAGTCATTTGATCAATATTTTTAATGCCCAATGTTTTTTTTGTTTCGTATTCTCAAAGAGATAAAAAAACAAAAATATTGAAACGGCAAGGCAATTACTTTTCGATACTCTTGAAATCGAGGATAACGTCAAAAAATATTATGTATTACGAAAAATACTTGCCGCTTTTCGCAGTAACTGTCTATTTTATTAACGACTATATAATTGAAATCGTCCGCAGATGACGCAGATTTTCGCAGATTATTTTATAGGTTCCTTCTAAAAACTAATATTAGGAGGAACGCATGCGTCTCGCCTGCCCTGTTTTTTTACAAAAAACTCCTAAAAATGCGGTCGAGACGACCGCGTTCCTTCTAACAATAAATTTTTACATTAGGTTTTTAGAAGTTCCCACCAATAGAATCACTACTGAATAGATACAAAAAACTTTTAATATCGCCAATTGGAGAACTCCATTGAACACCTTGCCCAAACCATTTTTTCATAAGGAGATTCGTTTTGATTTGAGTTATTTTGATACACCTATTGTATTATTATTGATAATCATCACTAAATTACTAATCTTGTTCCTTATTTTATTTTGTGCTTTTTTATTGACATAACCTCTTATATTTATTGAACTTAAAGAAATCGTTAATATCTTTTTTCTAAATCGGCATAGTATTTGCATTTGTTATGATTTATTGCTTTGAAGTAAAAGTAATATAAAAATTAAAGTTTTGCCTATGTGGATTAGGCAAAATAACCACTAATTCAATTTGAAAGGTACTATCCAATGAAAAAAATTATTTTTGTTTTGGCAACTCTTATTGTTCTTTCCGCAACTAGTTTTGCCGATACCATAACCACTGAAACACCAGTATATCTTGGTACAAGTTCCGAAAATGCCGAACAATGGGGAACCGCTTATTCGGGTGTTAAATTAGACGAATATCGAAACGGTGATAGTAAATCCAAAACCGGACTTTGGAAACAACGTTTTGATGCTTTAACGGGTTACTTGAATAACACGTTGGGCAGCAATCAAATGACCACCGACTCAGTCAGTGCTATTTCCACGAAGCACAATAATTATGGGCTGCTTTCCAAAACATCCCACGAAGTCGAATATCATTCTGCAACTGACGGCGGAATGGGTTCCGTTGATATGAACAGTATTTATGGACAACGTGCCAATGCCTATGCGAGAGACAGTGCCGAGGTTACGACCGGTTACAGTCAACTTATTCGCGAAGGAGCATCGGCTTCGGTATTGGCTTATGATTCTACAGCGGCTCTTGATTCCGCATACGAGGACAGTATCTCTGTTCATTCGTGGAACTATGACGCCGCTCAAGATAGTTGGACAGCCTCCAAAACCAATACCTCTAAAACACTAGACGATCACGGAATGGGTATTTACGCTTTCGTAACAGGTTTTGTTTATGATCCCGAATCAACATTAGAATATCTCAACGGTTGGTTTTCCATACTTGGTAATCTGGAAGATGTGTTGATCAATGGACAATCACTGTTAAATTTAGAGAGCGATTATTACTGGACAAGTACAGATGTTAATGATAATTCCCAATGGTTTGACAGTTATGATTTTGAACTGAATCTGGATAAACTCTTTGATATTGGTTTACTGGAACAAGGTAATAACAATATCGCCTTTGTTGTTGACAGTTATCCGGCAGAAATTTTATTGGGATTGGCAGATGGGAAAAAATTTACCGATGGTAATGATTCCTTAATTGGTTTTGCGGCTGATGTTTGGAAAACAGATACTTCCATCCGCGGCGGGGCAACACCAGAACCAGCAACAATATTGATTTTCGGTCTTGGTCTTGCCGGTCTTGGACTTCGACGCCGGTTTGTCAAAAAAGGTTAAAGGTCAATATCATAAATATCTAATTGATTGTCGTTTTACTCAAAAAGCCTGTCGGATTGTATTATCCGCAGGCTTTGAGTGTTTATAGGACAGTAATTATTC
>JAITIZ010000311.1 GCA_031279215.1 Planctomycetaceae bacterium | reverse complement strand
AGCGTGATCACAAAACAAAAATTCCACTGATAGATTACAAAGATAGAAAAATTATTTTCAAAACCCTTTTTAAGGTAACTTCTAAAAACTAATATTAGGAGGAACGCAGGCGTCTCGCCCCTCCACCGGCAAACCGTTCATAACGACAAAAACTAATATTAGGAGGAACGCAGGCGTCTCGCCTGCACTTTTTATAGGCAATGTGCAGTCGAGACGACTGCGTTCCTGATGTTTTTAGAAGTTCCCTTAAGACAATCTGCGACAATCTGCGTAATCTGCGAACGATTTCAATTATGGGAACTTCTAAAAACCTAATGTAAAATTTTATTGTTAGAAGGAACGCGGTCGTCTCGACCGCATTTTTAGGCGTTTTTTGTAAAAAAACAGGGCAGGCGAGACGCCTGCGTTCCTCCTAATATTACTTTTTAGAAGTTCCCTTATGTGGTCGTTAAGAAAATAGGACCAAAAAAATTATTACACTGATATATTAGGAAAGTTCTTTATTGAAACATTACTTTTGTTTTAACCGGATCAGGTGGGCGGTTGGGCCATTTTTTGGGTTCTGCGTCCATGCGTTTGAGAACTTCTTCGATACCGGATTGAAGTTGCAGGTCATAACCTTCGAGCATGGACTTGGGATCGTTTTCCACTTCAATATCCGGCTTAACTCCCTTGCCTTCAATAATCCAGTTACCGTTTTCATCGTTGGTGCCGCGAAGAGGAACAAACACCATGCCGCCATCCAACAATTGACCACGCGGGGAAATACCAACCACACCACCCCAACTCCGTTTGCCTATCAACACACCAAGTCCCAACTTACGGAAATAATAAGGGAAAATATCACCATCACTCGCCGATGTTTCATTAATTAAGCATACCTGATGACCCAATCGAGCATTCCCAGGATACGCACTCGGTGAAATATTGGTACCGCCAAAACGTGTCCCCAATAATTGTTGATTCAACCGCATAATTATCCATTGCGAAATATTGCCTCCGCCGTTACTGCGAACATCAATCACTAAACCCTCTTTACGTATCTGAGGATAATACCATTTCAAAAATTCATAAGAACCGGAAGCTCCCATGTCGGGAATATGAAGATAACCCACTCGACCATCCGTCAATTCGGAAACTCGTTCACGATTTTTCAGAACAAAATTAAGATAAAGTAAATTTTGTTCACTGGTTACGGGAACATACACTGTTTTTCGTGAACCTTTGAGCGATGGTTCGGTGTTAAGCGTCAACGTAATCGGATCACTTCGGTGTTGCAATAATCGGTACGGATTTTCCTCTCCGGTTAACTCCATACCGTCAATCTGCAAAACATAATCACCAACATGAGCATTGACACCAACTTCGGTTAACGGTGAACGATATTTGGGTTCTTCGTTTTCGCCGCGAAAAATTGTTGAAATTCTATAACGGTTCGATTTTGTATCAAGTTCAAACCGGCAACCCGGTAATCCGACAACAGGACGTTTGGGTTGCACAAAATCTCCGCCTTGAATATAAGCATGCCCAACATTCAACTCGGAAACCATCTCACTAAGAACATAATTCAAATCACTTCGGTGAGCAACATACGGAAGAAGTTCACGATATTGTCGTCTCAAAGCGTCCCAATCATAACCGTGCATGTTTTTAACATAAAAATGATCACGGAATTTCCGCCATGTTTCCTCAAACATTTCCGCCCATTCTTCCGCAGGAATACGATCAACAAACAAGTTCTCCGTTTTCAAATCGGTAACCTTCGACGAAATCTTCGGCTCACAAACCTTCAACACTTTTCCAGAACGAAAAACAATTTTAGAAAAATCCGAAGCCGCCGAATATCCGTCCGCATCATTGAGCAAAAGTGATTCTTTACGCTCTTTCAAGTCATAAATCATTAGACACGGTTTCCGTTCCGGCTCACGCCCATAAAAGGAAGCATCACGTTTAAGATAGTACAAAAATTGTCCGCTTGCGGAAAGGTTGCCGAAATTATCTGCCGTAACAGGAATCCGAACAACACGATCTGCCAAACCATCCCAATCAATTTTAGTCAATTTAGGAATAGACGGTTTCGGTACAAGTTTTGCTGCCATATCATTACTTGCATTACTTACATTGTTTGCATTGTTTGCATTGTTTGCATTGCTTGCATTGCTTGCTCCGGCACCGGTTGTTGTTTCCGCAATTCCCGCTGTTTCCAGAGTTCCGGTTGTTCCTGTTGTTTCTGTTGACGGTTTGGGGGATGTTTCTGAAGTTTTGGAAGATGTTCCTGATGTTGTTGCGGAGGGTGTTGGGGTTATGGGAGTTGTTTCGTCGTCGAATTGAGGAGCAAACGGATTCGCAACATTTTTCCGTAACGTTAGAGCAAAAATACCAATATTACGATTACCGGCAAAATTCCATTCTACAGAACTATGTTGCGGAGCAAATTCACGCCGTGACAGAAAATAAAGGTAATTTCCCGCCGGATCCCAAACAGGTTCACGAACATCAAATATCGGATCGGTAATAGGACGGGATTTTTTGGCTGCAAGTTCGTAAATATGAAGTTGCCCAAACCCTTGCGGATCAGGCAGAATGTACGCAAGATACCCGCCGCAAGGCGACCAAGAACCAACCGGCGTTCCACCGTACAACCCCGTAACAACCTCAACCGGAATTCCTTGCTTAAAATGTTCATTGCCCTGCACCGCCGTAATCCAGAGTTTTGCGTTACAGTCGCTGACAGAAAGATAACGTCCGCAAGGAGAAATCCGCAAATGATCAAGTTGACCTTTAAAAGTGCCGGTTAATTGTAACGGAGTTTTGGTTCCATGAACTTCTTGTAAATAAAGTTGATCTTCACCGGTTTTATCGGAGATATAAGCAATTGTTTTGCCGTTGTACGACCATACGGGAGAACGTTCATGGGCGTTGCTTGAACGGGTGTAGTTCCGAACATAGCCCTTGTCAACCGGTACCGTAAACAAATCGCCGCGTGCGGTTATTGCAACACGTTTACCGCCGGGCGCAGCGGTATAATGTTCAATATTTCCGCTCACATTGATTCTGGCAGACCGCATCGCAAGACCGTCATGGGGAACACGAATTTTGATCTTTGAAAATTGTTCCGTATCCTGTGGTGCTTTGGTGTTGTAAACAATTAGTTCACCACCGAGTTCATAAACAATTTGTCCTTCTTTATCACCGGAAGCCCAACGAATATCCCATTGACGTTCATCAGTACATGGAGTAATTGTTTCGGTTTGGGTGTTATATTCAAAGAGGTTCATGGTACCGGTTCGGTCGGAGGTGAAATAGATTTTGTCGTCAATCCAGATTGGTTCACGTTCTGTTCGCGGATGTTGATCAATCCGTTTGGATTCTTTGGTTTCCAGATCAAAAATCACCAGGTATTGCGCCCAACCGCCTTCGTAACGTTTCCATGACCGGAAATCACGGAATAACGGTGAATAAACAATTTTTTTACCATCCGGTGAAAAATCACCGGCTCCGGCGGTTGGCATACCGGTTTTTTTCGGCAATCCGCCTTGAACGGGAACAGTATATAAAGTACCGAGTTCTGTTACGGAATTGGAATCGCGAAGTGAACGGAACAGAATATTTTTACCGTCCGGCGTCCAACCGTAAACAATATTATCGTAACCGCGCCTGGGCGGCATGGGACCGACGGAAGGGTAAAACGTTAATTGACGTGGAACACCGCCGCTTGACGGAATAACATACACTTGTTCATCACCGTCATATTGTCCGGTAAACGCAATCCATTTACCGTCCGGCGAAAATTTGGGAAAAATTTCAAGACCTTCGTGAGCGGTAAGTCTTGTTGCCGTACCGCCTTTCGACGCAACTTTCCAAAGATCGCCGCCGTAACAAAATACAATCGTTTTACCGTGAATATCAGGAAAACGAAGTAACTTGGTACCGTCATTTTTCTGCGAAACCGGAAAAACCGGTTCGGCAAACAACAAACTTATAAACAGAACAAGAAAAATAAACAACGAAAAAATAATTTTTCTGGACATAGTAATAGTAAAATATTCGGAAAAAGTTGAAAATATACTCCTCACATTTGAAATTTCGGTTTTTATTACAAAATAGAGGTTCACAAAAATAGTTCAAAACAATATGTGGTAACTTCTAAAAACTAATATATTAGGAGGAACGCGGGCGTCTCGCCTGCCCTGTTTTTTTACAAAAAACTCCTAAAAATGCGGTCGAGACGACCGCGTTCCTTCTAACAATAAATTTTTTACATTAGGTTTTTAGAAGTTCCCATGTAAAAGTCAATTTAAATGGATTCAAATATAATCTGATAAAGTGTAGTTTAAAATAAACGTTAAAATGAATACATTCTATTTATTTTTACCTATTTTTTTCATACATAATATCTGAAAAAACGGATTGTTCGGGATTTGCGCTTTACCAAAGGTAATAGTTTCTTTTGCAGTGTTCTGTATTCTGTAATCAACTTGTTCTTTTTGTAATCTATCCATGTAATTTTTGTGTGAACCACCGAAAAAGCAATAATTCAAAGATAGGCAATGTTTCGCCAAAGGGCTTTCACCCGCCATTGCGTCGGCTCGACAAAATAAATGGTCTATTTTCTTAACGACCACATAAGGTAACTTCTAAAAACATCAGGAACGCAGTCGTCTCGACTGCACATTGCCTATAAAAAGTGCAGGCGAGACGCCTGCGTTCCTCCTAATATTAGTTTTTAGAAGTTACCTTAAAAAGGGTTTTGAAAATAATTTTTCTATCTTTGTA
>JAITIZ010000234.1 GCA_031279215.1 Planctomycetaceae bacterium | reverse complement strand
TCTTGAATGTCCCAAGAGATCAATCCATTTTTGTATATTTCTCGAATAAGATTTGTACGTTCATTTGGGGTTAATAGACTCCACTTTGCAATTACATCATCGCGCAATGCACTAAGTATTGTAGTTGCATCATAACCTCCTTTGCCAAACTGTGCGAGTTTATAAGTATGATTTCTCAATTCGGTAACTCCGCTAACAAATGCAGAAACAACTGCTGTGTTTATTAAACCTACTATCAATGTTTTGGCAGCGATAATACTAACACCTATTGATGCATGAAGTGATGCACTGATAAAACCTCCTAATGACATCCCTAGAAACAATCCACTTGGATCAATCCCATTTACCGGATCGGCATGAGTGTACAGATATTTATGTAAGGATTGTGGATCATTTAGATTTCCAAAGAATGGATCAAGTCGATTGAATCTTCCTGTTGCTGGATCGTAATATCTTGCACGTAAATATTGTTGTCCGATTTTTGAATCAAATTGTTCGCCGCTGTACAGGAATTCTGTTAGCGCAACAGATGGGGTAAAACCAATTGCGTTACAATAAGCGTCGAAGGCGTAGAGTTCGGCGATGGCACCGGCAATATCTGTTAAGTCTCTGGTGTTTCCATGACCGTCGAAGGTGAAATATAACTCTTGTTCTGTATTGTTTTTAAGTGTTATCTGACTGATTCTGTTACGTCCGATAATGTATGTTATGTTCGTTTAGCGCAACATTTTTCACATTATAACGATTTTAACGGGGCAGAAAATCCACTTCCATTGCTACAAAGCATGTTTCATTACCTAATTGTCAAAGATCAAAAATCTATTCTGTCCAATATTTATCACTTCTATTCATACAACCATTTTACATTTAAATCGAAAAAAATCTAGAAAAGGTTGGTAAAAAATAAAATTTTTATCAAAAAATATTTTTTGCTAAAAATGATTTTTATTCCTCAAGTTTTTCACACAAACTAACGAAATTTATAAACACATCAAAACGACATTATTGATACATTTTTTCATTAAGATTAGTTATAACTTATTTATAATCAATAGTTTACATCAATTCCTGATCCCGGTGAACAACGCCGTTTTGAGGAGTGAACGGGTCATTGAACAACCGCTTATATGTTTTTATAAGTCTTTGCAACACAAAGACTTACGTCGAACCGGAAAGAGATGGGCGATGGGCGACCTTTTGGTGAAACATTGCCTATCTTTGTTTGCGGTTACACCGCAATGGGAACAGCACTAGGAGAATTGGTGAAATACTTGACAATGATTATGAAACATGTTATTTTGTTTTCCTTAATTGTGTTTTTTCCGTTTTCTAAATTCTTTACGATTCTGTTAGGAGTTTTTACATGAAAAGAGTTTATCGATGTTGCTATATTGGTGTTTCTGTATTGGTATTATTTATTGGAATTTCGTTTGCTTTTTCTCAAGACAATAAATCGCCTTATCAAATTCGGGTTCGTGCCGAACAGGAATCGGCAATTTACAAAAAAGGTGAACCTGTTGTTTTTCATGTGCGGTTGCTGGAAAACGACAAACCACTTGCCGGAAAAGAACTCTCTTATGTTATTCAAGGCGACGGAAATTTTGAAAAAAAAGGAACCGTAACCAGTACAGATTCGGTTGCAATAATCGAAACATCATTGAACCGCCCCGGTTTTCTCAAATGTACTGTCCAATGGAAGGAGGCATTGGGCGGTCAGATTTCTGCAATTGGAGGAGCAGGAGTTGATCCGCTCGAAATCAAAGCCGAAACTCCCGAACCGGAAGACTTCGACGCCTTCTGGAACACTAAAAAAGAAGAACTCGCCCAATTACCAATGAATCCGCAACTCGTTCCTGTTCCGGCAGAGAAAGTTAATAAGCCGGAAATTCAAGTGTTTGATATTAAAGTTGATTGTCTCGGCGGTAAACCGGTTTCAGGTTATTTAGCAAAACCGGTTAATGCCAAACCCCAATCATTACCTATTGTTGTTTCGTATCATGGAGCCGGGGTACGCAGTGCCAATATGCCGATTAACGACGCCGTACACAATGTTTTGGCATTGGATATAAATGCACATGGAATTGAAAACGGTCAACCGGCAGAATTTTATACCGCTTTAGCTAACGGTGAACTCAAAGATTATCGAATTGCCAATGGAAATGATCGTGAAAAAATTTATTTCGTTGGAATGTTCCTTCGAGTAATTCGTTCACTGCAATTTATGAAATCGTTACCGGAATGGGATGGCAAAACGATTGCAGTTCTCGGCGGAAGTCAAGGCGGCGGACAAGCTCTTGTTGCTGCCGGAAGCGATCCTGCTGTAACATTCTGTGTTGCTTATGTTCCCGCAATCTGTTATCCGACCGGTGATATTGAAGGAAATTTTGGCGGTTGGCCCGGTTATTTGCGCGGTAAAACCAAAGAAACCGCTGATCCGGAAATTGTAAAAACTGTTCCTTATATTGATGCTGCCAATTTTGCACGGCGTATCAAAGCAGAATCAATATTTTCGACAGGTTTTATTGATTATGTTTGTTCGCCGACTTCAGTTTATGTTGCCTACAATAATATAACCGCTCCAAAACAAATTTTCCCAACACCAGAAACAACCCACGCTGTTCCGCCTAAAACGTATGAAATTACCCGTAAATTGCTTTGGGATTATATTGAACGGAATCGTGTTCCGAAAACGGAATAACAGGATATATACTCATCACACTTGACAATTCGGTTTTCGTTTTTTGACAAGATCAACAGAATTTACAGGATAAACAGAATTGACAGGATTTTTAAATAAAGAATACAAAAATTCTGTTTTTTATAAAACCGAATTTTAAAATGCAATAAGTATAATGCAATAAGTATAATGAGTATATTGGTTCAAAAATGTTTATTGAAACGTGTTTATTGATGAAGTCGAAATTGAAGTTGAAGCAGGTAAGGGAGGTGATGGTTGTATCAGTTTCCGGCGTGAAAAATATGTTCCGCGCGGCGGACCGGATGGAGGTGACGGGGGACATGGCGGTAGTGTGATTTTTCGTGCGGCAAATATTGACAGTCTGATTCATCTGACCCAATACCGGATTTGGAAAGCCGAAAATGGCCGCTCCGGTACCGGCGCACAACGGCATGGAGCCGGTGCCGATAATTTGATTATTGAGGTACCGGTTGGTACGATGATCTTTGACAAAAAATATAACTTTTTGTTGAAAGACCTTGCAAAATTAGGCGATGAAGTGGTTGTTTGCCGCGGCGGACAAGGCGGTAAAGGTAACACACGGTTCAAAACAGCAACCAATCGCGCCCCGCGCCAAGCAGAATCCGGTGAACCGGGAGAAACTCGAAGACTTCGCCTGGAACTGAAAATGATTGCGGATGTTGGTCTTATCGGTAAGCCGAATGCCGGAAAAAGTACACTTTTAAGCCGGATTTCCGATGCAAAACCTAAAATCGCAGCATACCCGTTTACAACAAAGCAACCTTATCTTGGTATTATCCGGCTTGATCTTGACCGATCATTTATTATGGCGGATATTCCCGGTCTTATCGAAGGGGCTAGTCATGGAACCGGTTTAGGGCATGATTTTCTGCGTCATATTCAGCGTGCCGGAATTTTAATACACTTGATCGAACCAACCCCAGATGACAAAAACACTCCTTGGGAAAATTATCAGATTATACGAAAAGAATTAACCGAATTTGATCCAACACTCGGAGAACAAACCGAACTTGTTGTTGTTACAAAATCGGATATTCCTGAGGCGGAAATGGTTCAGAAAGATTTAAGCCAAAAATTGAATCGTGATGTTTTTCTTATTTCCTCCGTAACCGGTTCCGGTCTCAAACCGCTTACCGAAGCGATTTACAACACGTTAAATAAAACCGAACACCCCTGGTAACATAAGTAACTTTGATTTAATAAGTAACTTTGATTTTGTGTTTCAACCGGCAACCTAATTGTGTGAACGATTACAAACAAACGATACAGAAAAAACAAAAAAATACGGCAAAATATGGGAAATTGTTGCCGTATTGTATAAAATGTAATCCTTGAGAATGTTGTGTTCTTTTTGATTGGTAATTCCTGCGGTTTGTAACTCCTGCCCCAAACGGTCAATTCCTTTGACATGGATAAGTAACATCAAAAGGGCATGAATAGTTACAAGTTTTTTAAGTTTGAATCACTGGTCTTGACATCCGTCCAATGGTTGTCATAATATTGTAAGTTTATTTCTATTTCCGTTTTCAATTTTCTAAGGAGTTTTCAATGCCTAAAAAATCTGTTAAAAAGTCAGTTAAAAAAACCGTGAAAAAATCGGTAAAAAAGTCCGTGAAAAAAAGTCCCCAAAAATCTGCTGTTGCTCAATCGAGTACAGAACGCCAGAGTGGTTCTGGTAAATATGGGGGATATAAGACAAAAGTAATTCGTGTTCCTGTATTTCTTGAGCGTGAAATACGAGAATTTGCGATACAAAAAGTCCGGTCAGCAAAAAATACTACAGAATCAAACAAATAAAACCAACCGGCTAAAACCGGTAACTGTCTATTTTTATTATTGTTCCCGTAAGATAAATGATACTTTTCCTACGCCCTAAAAGGACAATAGAAGCCAGCCTTACCCAACAGATTAGGGTTGGTTTATGTTGTCCTTTTAGGACGGAAGAAAATAGAATCAATCATTAGTAAAGGGTTATTAAAATAGACAGTTACTAAAACCAGTCGGCAATAGGTAACTGTAAAAACAATTCCATTCTGTCGCCCTGAAAGAACAACATATAGTAGTTGATAGTGAATAGTTAATAGTGTTGCAAGTGAAATTTTTTACCGTAATGGTTATAACTTCGCTTGCCGATTATTCACTTATGGGAACTTCTAAAAACATCAGGAACGCAGTCGTCTCGACGGCACATTGCCTATAAAAAGGGCAGGCGAGACGCCTGCGTTCCTCCTAATATTAGTTTTTAGAAGTTACCTTATAACTATTAACTGCGATGTTGTTTTTTTCAATGCATAGGAAAAAAATCTTGTTCAACGTTACGTGAATATTTGCAAAATAGACAATTACGAAAAAATTCTTCTGTTTACCGAAGGAGTTGGTCATGCGTATTATTCTTGGTATGACGGGAGCAAGTGGGGTTGTGTATGGATTGCGGTTGCTTAATGTGTTACAACATACGGGTCATGAGATTCATGTTGTTATGAGTTCTACATGGCATACGGTTGCCTGCCAAGAACTTGGTCAACAATACACACCGCCTCAATCGTCTCACTCAACTATTATTCACGACCCGAATGATTTTAGTGCAATTATTGCCAGCGGGTCTGTACAATTTCATAGTATGGTTGTTGCGCCTTGTTCTGGGAGTTCACTTGGTTGTATTGCGGCTGGTATCAATCGACATCTTATTCATCGGGCGGCAGAAGTTCAACTCAAAGAACATCGCCAACTTGTTTTACTTGTTCGCGAATCACCGCTCTCATTGATCCATCTTCAAAATATGGAACGTGTTACATTAGCCGGCGGTATAATTCAACCCGCTTCGCCTCATTTTTATAATGTTCCACAAACGATCAATGATTTGGTTGATTCTGTTGTTGCTCGGACACTTGATTTGATCGGAGTCCACAATAAACTCGGAAAAAGTTGGGAAATGCTATCGCACAAATAAGGAACATTATGTAGTAGTTGAGAGTTGAGAGCGGATAGTGCCGCAAGCAATTTACAACCATTCCGGTAATAAATCCGCTTGCGACACTATCCACTATCCACTATCAACTCTCCACTATCCACTCTCAACTATTCTCATGGCATCATTTTACGTTACGGGAATTGTAACAAAATAGACTGCTACTTCGGAAGTTGCCTAAAATAAGAAAAAGTATCCATAATATTGGGACATTCTTGACGTAATCGTTTTGGTCTTTTATAATTGTGCCTTCTATGACCATTTTGAAATTTTGTAAATCAGTCTATTTTAATTTCGATACCAATTTAACCCAAACAATTTTACTATGACTAAAAAACTTTTTTCTACCGGAATTTCATTTTTGATAATTTATATGTTTTTCTTTGTTGCTCTTGGGAATGCACAAACGGCAAAGAATGTAATCATTCTGATTGGAGACGGTAACGGTTTCAACTCCGAGTGGGCAGGAACATATTATCGTTACGGTGAAATCGGAAAACAACGATATCAGACATTTCCGGTTGTACTGGCTTGTACAACCTATTCACGCACGAATAAAGATGTCGAACTTCCTGCCGGTGTAACAGGTTATGATCCGAAAGTGTTCTGGGAAACAATTGCCAACGGAACACAAGGCACCGAGTTTACCAGAACAACCGACTCCGCCGCATCAAGTACCGCAATTCACGGCGGTGTCAAAACAAGCAACGGAAGAATCGGTATGACCTACGATAAAAAAACAATTGAATTGATCTCAGAAATCGCCGCAAAATATGGCAAAAAAACCGGAACAGTTACAAACGTTCCCATGTCTCACGCCACACCAGCAGGATTTTCCGCACATGAATCCGAACGCGGTAATCTTGGTACGATTTTCCTGCAAATGGCGGCAGAAACAAGTCCTCTTTCTGTGATTATGGGATGCGGACATCCGTTTTATGAACACGGTAAACCCATCAAAATCAAAGATAATGAAGACCAAAAAACAAAAACAAAACGCTTTAATTGCGTCGGCGGCGAAAAAAATTGGGAAATCATGAAATCAGGAACTTTTAACAGCTTCAATGTTATCGAAACAAAAAAGCAGTTTGAAGAACTGGCTGCAGGAAAAGGAACAATTCCCGATAAAATTATTGGTGTAGCTCGTTCTTTTAGCAATATTCCGCCGGTTGACGGTTATTTGGACGAAATGCCGCAAACACAGGAACTTCTCAATAAAAATTACAAAAATATGGATTGGAATGAACTGCCTAGCTTGTCCACAATGTCGCTCGCCGCTCTGAATGTTTTGACCAAAAACAATCCCAACGGTTTTATTCTGATGATTGAAGGCGGTGCCATCGATCACGCCAATCACGGACGTAATATCGCAGCAAGTGTTTTGGAACATACCGGTTTTTCCAAAACAATTGATACTGTAATTGATTGGGTTGAAAAGAACAGCTCTTGGAAAGAGACATTGGTTGTTATTACCTCAGACCACGAAACCGGACAAATCTGGGGACCAGAAACTTTTAACGATGATAACAATAACGGAGTTTACGATGAAGGTGATTCTTTCAATGAGTTCCGGCAAATTCAAAATAATGGTCGCGGTAACACCCCAAGTGTTCAGTACGGTTCCAGCGGTCACACCAACGCTTTAGTCCCGCTTTACGCCAAAGGAATTGGAGCCGATCTCTTTTTCAAACGAATTAAAGGAACCGATCAAAAAGCCGGTCAATTTTGGAAATTTTCGGGACAATATGTCGATGATACCGATATTTTTCACGTTATCAAAACGGTAATCGTTCCATAAAAAAATTGGAGAAGTATTCAGGTAACGGTCTATTTTATTTGCACTTATTTGCGTAACTATTTTAAAAGATTCGCCCCGCAAGGAGCAATCAGCAATAACACAGGACAATTGCCCTACGTAAATTCTTTTAACAAAAATAATCTAACAGATTAATTAAGAATTATGAATATACTTGTTATTGGTTCAGGAGGTCGGGAACACGCTTTGGCGTGGAAATTAGCGCAAAGTCCGCGAACCAACCGGATTTTTGTTGCACCAGGCAACGCCGGAACCGCTACAGACGGAACCGACATTGACAATATTCCAATTGAAGAAACAAATTTTCCCGCACTCATTAAATTTGCAAAGGAAAACAAGATTGGTCTTACGGTTGTCGGACCTGAAGTACCGCTTTGTGCCGGAATTGTCGATGCGTTTCAGTTGGAGAAATTACGGATTTTTGGTCCCAATAAATCAGCGTCGCAAATTGAAGGCAGCAAAGTTTTTTGTAAGGAAATTCTCCGAAAAGCTTCGGTTCCAACCGCCGTTCATCACTCGTTCACCAACGGCAACGATGCAATTCAATTTCTTAGCAAAGATAGGGATATTCCGGTTGTTGTTAAGGCGGACGGACTTGCTGCCGGCAAAGGTGTTTTCGTCTGCTCCAACCGTTCCGAAGGTATTGACGCAATTTTACGAATTACGAAAAACCGCGAGTTCGGCAATGCCGGAGACCGAATCATTCTTGAAGAACGGTTGGACGGTCAAGAGGTAAGTGTTTTGGCAATTACCGACGGCGCAACAATTTTAACACTTCAACCGGCACAAGATCACAAAGCAGCGTATGATGGTGATATTGGTCCGAACACCGGCGGCATGGGAGCGTATTCACCAACTCCGATTGTCGATGACGCAACACTTCACTGGATCGAAGAACATATTTTCGTTCCGACAATTCATGCGTTAAACCACTCGAATGCTTCGTTTCGCGGTGTTTTGTATGCCGGACTGATGTTGACGAAGCAAGACCCCAAAGTTCTCGAATACAACGCCCGTTTTGGTGATCCCGAATGTCAACCCCTTTTGTTACGGTTGAAAACAGATTTGCTGGATATTTTCGAAGCAACAATTGACGGAACACTTGATCAACTTGCTCCATTAGAATGGGATAACCGAACAGCAGTGTGTGTTGTTATGGCAAGTCAAGGTTATCCGGGAAGTTACGAAAAAGGATTTCCAATACGCGGTTTGGCGGAAGCAGCAAATGTGCCGGATACCAAAATTTTTCACGCCGGAACTGCAATCCGTAAAGATGGAACAATTATCAGTAATGGCGGACGAGTCCTTGGTGTTACAGGACTTGGCAATACCGTTTCCGAAGCCAAACTAGCCGCCTATACCGCAATTAAGTGTATTCGCTGGGATGGAGCGTGGTGCCGTAAAGATATTTCCGATAAGGCATTGTCTTATTAGCGGGGAGTTGATAATAAATAGTTGGTCGGATATACTCAAAAAATATTTTATCCCAACACCAAACATTTTCCCACACAAGACCCATTTAATGTATCAAGATGGTTTTCCCCTTCCACACACACCGCCGAAAAATTCTTGAACAAATTGAAATAGAATGTTACGAATCATAGTTGATGTTGGCGAATGATATTAAGAGGAAAATAGTATAATCGGAAAAAAATTACACTCAAACAACCTCTTCAATCTCTAACAAAAAAACACCTAAACTTCCTAAATTAAACTAAAATTTCGCAATCGAATATGAATACAAAGAAAATACTGAAATATTGTATTAACTTTGAACAAAAGAAACGAATTTGCCGATTATACACGTTGTAGGATATTTATCGATTTTTTTGATGGCGCTGTAGCCAAATGGCTAAGGCAACGGTTTGCAAAACCGTCATGTCCCGGTTCGAATCCGGGCGGCGCCTTTTATCTTTATATTGAGTAATGCACTCATCACACTTGACCATTCGGTTTTCATTTTTTGACAGGATCAACGGATTTTGACGGAATGAACAAAATTGACCGGATTTTAAATCAAGGACACAAAAATTCC
>JAITIZ010000167.1 GCA_031279215.1 Planctomycetaceae bacterium | reverse complement strand
AAAATTTATTGTTAGAAGGAACGCGGTCGTCTCGACCGCATTTTTAGGAGTTTTTTGTAAAAAAACAGGGCAGGCGAGACGCCTGCGTTCCTACTAATATTAGTTTTTAGAAGTTACCTGGTAGTAATCCGCATGCGACACTCTCCACTATTAACTCTCCACTATTAACTAAATTAGGGCGAAATTGTTGGGGGGTCATTTTAACCCTACCCGTTGGGCGAAAGTATCGGCACAAGTCTAATTACTCTTGCAAGTATTTTTTTTATTTGTTATTATTTGTAGTATGTATTAAAGACTGCACTTTCTTAAAAAACGAATAATTTTTGAAACATTTTTTTGAGTTTTTTAGTCAAATTTCATACATAAAAGTCAACCGTCCAACAGAAAATTTTCCTAGTGTTCACAGGCTGGTTGTTAAAATGGGTAAAAATTTTCGGATGATTTCGGTATTTTGTGGGGTATTGTTCAAGTGAATTATCCCAAGGTAGGTGATGTTTCGGCGAAACATCATGTCGGCTTTCACCTACAACTTTCACCTGCGGCTTTCACCTACGGTTGCCTACCTTGGGTTTAACTAAATGAACAACCAGCCTGTGAACACTAGGAAATTCCACTGAGATATTACAAAAATTAAATAAAACATGAATAGTTTTTCCAAAGCGGTTTTTCCTATTGCATTTGTATTGACAACGGTTTTCTTGGTATTTTTTTGTGGTATTCCCGGTTTTCGTGACGGGGCGCATTTTTATGCGCCGTTGTTTCAATATCTTTATGATGAAGTTGCGGCGGGTCGTTTACCGCTTTGGAACCCTTACGAAAATCTTGGTCAACCGCTTGCTGCTAACCCGACAACCGCATTCTTTTATCCTATAACATTATTTACTCTTGGGATATCCGTATTTTTTCAGATTGATCCGCTTACGGCGTATTCCGGTTATGTTGGCGGACATTTTTTATTGGCGTTATTTTTATGTTACCGTTTGGCGCGGTGTTGGGGTTGCAGCCGTGAATCGGCAACACTCGTTTCTTTTTGTTACGCATTCAGCGGAAATGTATTATTTCAATGGAATAACGTACCTTTTTTGGTTGGTGCTGCATGGCTGCCTGAAGCAATTCGTCAGGCTGACCGAATTATTCATCGCGGAAAAATTCGTTATGCGATAGGTTTTGGGGTTGTTCTGTCATTGATGATTCTCGGCGGTGATCCGCAAACGGCTTACAATGCAATACTTTGCGCTACAGTTCAATACTTAGCCGAATGCCGAAAATGGGAACAACTCCAATGGAAAAATTTATATTGTTTTCTGTTGCAATTTCGTATTTTTTATTTTCGATTATTATTGTTCTTTTTCTCTGGGGTGATTGTTTTTTTTCTTGCGGCGGTTCAGATATTACCTGCTTTGGAATTGGGAACACTTTCCGACCGCACCTTAACAATACACCAACAAACTATTTATTCTTTTTCTGTTCCGCCGTGGCGGTTAGTTGAATTTTTTTGGTCGGGTGCGGGCGGTTGGCAGTTTCCTGAAAATGCCCGATGGTTTTCAGGATTACCGTTCGATAATGAAATCTGGGTTCCTTCGTTTTATATGGGATTTTTTCCTGTATTGCTGGCAATTTTTTCCTTTTGCAAACATCAACACAATATTGTTGCTAATATTGATCGTGTCCAAATTAATAACCGACTTTTTATTTCGTTTATTCTTTTTCTATTTTTTGCTCTTGGCAGTTTAGGCAATTGGTTTATCATTTATCCAATCTTAACTTATTTACCGGGTTATGGAATGTTCCGTTATCCGGCAAAACTATTAGTTGTTGCAACATTAATGCTTGCGTTTTCGGCAGGTGTAGGATTTGACCGGTTACACAAAGAAGACGTATTCCGCCAACATATCAAATCAGCTCTTTTGTTTTGTTATGTATCAGCGTTTTTCGTTTTGATAATTGTATTGTTTCGTGTCAACATTTTTCCGAAAGTTCCAAACTGTCCTCTTTTCGGTACGTTTAATACGGAAGCTGCCCGATCAGGGCTTTTATTTACAGCGGTTTCTGTTTCCTTTTTTACTTTTATGATTCGTCGGGTAATTTATTGGAAATTTGCTTCGTATTTTTTAGTTCTTTTTGTTGTTTTGGATTTATTGATCGCAAACACTTGGATGTTTGCTTCCGTTCCAAACCATGAGCGAAATATCGAAACGTTTTTTGAAAATGCGATAGCGAAGAAAACAATACCGGTACGAATTTACCGTTTTCCGGTTTGGTATCCGGCGGAATTTGAAACGACTTCGTCCAAACAACGTCTTGCGGAGGCGATTCATTGGGATAAAATATCGCTTTTTCCCAAATACACGTTACCGCAGCGAATTAGTGTAATTGATGTTCGCGGAACACTCATGCCCAAAGATTACAACACCGCAGCCGATAAACTTCGTTACGAATGGAAATACGGTGAACCGGGGATTTTTGAAACACATCTTGCACGGCTTGGAGTTCAATATGTTGTTGCGCCCAATGATATTCGGCTTAATGCGGAACGAATTGATTTATCGAACAATAAATCACTTTGGAAGATTCGTGATCCGCTTGAACGGTCTTATGTTTTGTTTGAGCCGAATCAATTGGTTCTTGATGTTTCGCTCAATGCGGCGGAAACGGTTGTTATTCCTGAACAATATTGGCAAGGTTGGCGGGCTTTTCTTGAAAACGGTACGGAAATTCCGGTTAAGCGGGTTGAAGGCGTGTTTCGTGGTGTAGATTTACCGGCAGGCAAACATCGCTTGACAATGATTTATGATCCGCTGTTTTTCAAACTTGGTTTAATTTTGAGTTTATTGGGTGTTATTATGACAATTATTGTTTTTTATTTCGATTACCGCTTCAATTTTAATAACAATTAATAACAATTAATAACAATTAATAACAATACTTCTTAATAACAATACTTTCCTAAAAATAAATTTACTTTTTTCGGGCTTTTGATTATTGGTATCTACAAAATTTTTGTTTTAACTCTTTTTGTAAATTTCGTATTTCTCAAAAATACAAACGATTACCAAAATAAAAGTGTAAAACAGTTACAAAAGAACAAACACAAATTCCACAGAAATACTACATCGTTTGTAGTTAAACCGGTCATTGCGGCAAGATGAAACCATTACAAAAATCAATTCCGTATCAACCATTTTCACCGCTTTTTATTGCGGCGGTTTTGGGGATTCTTTGTGATCGATTGATTGGTTTGTCGTGGAATTTTTGGATCATTCTTTTTTCTATAACATTTGTTGGGTGGTTGGGGGCGTTTCTTTGGAAGCGTTCAATAATATCAACAGTTTTATTTCTTGTTGTTTGTTGTTCTTTCTTTGGTTTTTGGCATCATGATCGCTGGAACCGTTTTTCGGAAAACGATCTTGGATTTTACGCACAAAAAATCGATGAACCGGCGGCATTGCAAGGTTCCGTTTGCGAAATGCCGCGTTATTTTCCCAAACCGCCATTTGATCCGGGCAAAATTTTTGCAACTTCGGAGCGTACTATTTTTATGCTTCATGCAGAACGGTTGCGTAACAAAGACGATTGGATTTTGGTGAATGGTTATGTTTTGGTGGTTGTTGAGGGAGATTGGCGGAATCTTCGTGTTGGCGATACCATTCAACTTTTTGGTACATTATCGAAACCGCCAGCCCCTCAAAATCCCGAAGATTATGACTATGCCGGTATGTTACGCGGTCACCGGGTTCTCTGCATTATTCGCGTACCAACCCCCAACGCAATATCTGTACTGAAAACAGGAAATCACAGTATTGTTCGTTTTCTGGAAACAATTCGCCGAACCTGTCAGACCAACTTTCAACGCCGGATGAGTCCTGAAGTTTCTTTGCTTGCAGCAGCAATGATTCTTGGAATTCGTGAAGGTGTTGACGAAGAAACATCGCAAAATCTGATCGAAACAGGAACAATGCATATTCTTGCTATTTCCGGTTTGCATATCACAATTGTTGCGATAATTATTACGGGAGTTCTTTATTTATTGGGTATTTCGAGACGAGTTCGTTCTGTTATTATTTTTACAACAGTTATTATTTATCTTTTTTTAACGGATCTTCAAACTCCGGCGATTCGGTCAACAGTTCTGATTTGTGTTATTTCAATGTCTGCTTTTTTGAACCGCCGTTCATTTGGTGTTAACACACTTTGCGCAACAGCATTGATTGTTTTGATATTGAATCCAACGGAATTGTTTCAATTTGGTGCTCAACTTTCTTTTGTTGCAACGGGAGCTTTTTTCTGGATTCCGAAAATCAGTACGTTTCGCCAACTCTTTTTTGCAGAAGAAGAACTTACTGAAAAGAGGAAATCAAAATTAACAAATATTGAACGTTTTGAAACAAAACATTGGCTTGTTTTTCAATTTGCACAATATCTTTTGAAGAAAATCATGGAACTTTTTCTTATTAGTCTTGTGATTTGGGGAATTTCGATGCCGTTAATTTTAGACCGTTTTCATCTTTTCACACCGATTGCTGTTTTGGTTAATCCGTTACTTTGGATTCCGTTGACGACTTCAATGATTGGCGGTTTTTGTACGATGATTTTTGGTAATATTCCGATAGTTGGTGATTATTTTGGGTGGTTGGCTGATTTTTCGTTTCGGATACTTTTTGGCATGATCGCTTTTTTTCGACATCTTGGCGGACATTATTGGGTTCCGGGACCGCCGGTTTGGTGGAATCTTGTTTATTATTTTGTTTTTACATTATTAACATTTTTTCCGGTTCGCCGTTTACCGTTGCGATTATTGGTGATTCTTTTATTGGGTTGGACTATCATTGGTTTTAGTTATGGATATTTTCGTGATTTCAACCGGTATTGGAATCACCGATTAACACTGTCTGTTTTTTCGGTTGGTCATGGTAATTGTGTTCTTGTTACAACACCGCAGAAAAAAACATTTGTTTATGATGTGGGGTGTATTTCGTCACCGCAACGGGCTGCTGATGTGATGAGTCGGGCTATCTGGCGGCTTGGCAAAATAAAAATTGATGCTGTTATTATTTCACATCCAGATAGTGATCATTACAATGGTCTGGCGATTCTTGCCGACCGGTTTTACATCGAAACTGTTTTTGTTTCACCGTATATGTTTGAGCCGCTCAAAATGATTCAAAAAGAACTTGATGAACGAAAAATCTCTTTTGATCAACTTGAGGAAGATGAATTTAAGGAACAACAGTTATTGATACAGTTACAAAAGAAACTCGAAACAAAAAAAATTCCGGTAGTCGAAGTCAGTGACGGTAATTCCCTAATCGAACAAGGTCTTCCGAACAGTATTTTCCTGCATCCGCCTAAAACCGATTTTATTGAACGGGAAAACACAAACGCATCGAGTTTAGTGCTTTATTTTGAACATTTGGGGGTTCGTGTTTTATTACCGGGTGATTTGGATGGTCGTTTTCCATCGCCTTTTTTGAAACGGCAACCGATTCCGTGTGAAATTGTTATGGTTCCGCATCATGGAGGTCATTCAAAACAAACGGAACCGCTTCTTCAATGGACAACTCCAAAATTATTGTTATTTAGTGCGGGACGGTTCACACATAACGATACTGTTCTGAAAAATTATCAGCAGCGTCATTTTATTGTACGTAGTACGTTTGAAGAAGGTTGTATCGAAATCTCTATTGATCGGCAATACCACTTTAAAAAACAATATTAAAAGTAACTTGTATAGTTAATAGTGAATAGTGAATAGTGAATAGTGTCGCATGCGGAATTATTGCCGTTTCGGTAGTAATCCGCTTGCGACACTATTCACTATTCACTATTCACTATTAACTATTAACATATTTCAATACGAAATAACTTAAAAATTAACTGCCTTTTTTTATCTTAAAAAAATTACAAAAAATAAAAACCGAAGTTTCAAATGTAATGAATACATTTTATTTGACAAGGTTGTCAAGGCAAATTGCCGCAAACGCTTCACTGTAAGGCGGCGGCGAATCTGCCATTTTGAAATCGTTGTTTAAGATATGCCGCGCAATGTCTTCCGCTTGCGCAACCGCTTCCCGAATATCAGCAGAAGTCCACGCAGCTAATTTAACACCGGTTTCTGTAACTTTTTTCGGAAGCAAAATGTATCCAAGCACAATATCTTCCGAATAACCAGATTGACGTAAAATATGATGATAAAGCGGTAATTGAAAATCAGTCCACACAAGATCACCTTTGATCTTTTTGCGATGAATTTCTTCCGGTTCTTTTGCGGAATCAGACGTTTTGTAATCTAAAACAATTAATCGTCCGGTTTTTTCCTCGCGGTCAATACGGTCAATACGACCGCGAAGCAATATCTTTTGTCCGTCAACATCCAGAAAAATCGAATCGTCCCGAAAACAAAATTCCGTTTTGATAATCGAATGACCAGAACTTGCCCATTGCGCCTGCCAAACCGCAAAAGCCTCAAGACGTTTTAACACCCGCTCCGTCTGAATCGCAATCACCGGACGCGGTTGCTTACTGTATTTTTGAGCAATATAGTTCTTGAGTGCGGTTTCCAAAAATACGGTAATTTCCTCTGTTGATGTAGAATTTTTGATACTGCTTTGTCCGAATTGCCGGAGAATTTCGTGAATGAGTGTTCCGAATGCCGGAGCGTCAAGTTCTTCGGCGTTGTCGTCGAGATTGATCAGGCGAAGACGGTGTTTGAGATAATATCTGTACGGACAACGCAGATAATCCGCAAACTCCGTAACACGCATTGATTGCAACGTCTCCAATAACTCCGCGTCAGGAACTTTGAACGCCGGTTCTTTCGTTTGCCCCGGTTTAATTTTTTTACTCCAAGATATTTCCGGTTCTTGTTCCATTCGACCAAAGTATTGTTGTACACGTTTTGTGATTGTTTCGTTATCGGCAGCAAAAAAAAGCCGGCTTGGAAGCATTGGATAGCCTTCCGCGGAACGGCGGCAGCCAATCAATTGGACAGCATGACCGTGTTCTGTTGAAGAACGTGTTCCCAAAATAACCGATAACGCATAAGCATCCCGCGCAAAACGCCGGCGGTTGTCCTCAATACCAAGTTCACGGCGAAGCTTGTCCGGTAAAAATAAATCAGAAGTTAAAAACGACGGCACAAAACCATCATTCATACCTGTTATCATCACAATTGGAGCATCATCCATCGCCATATCAAGCCAACCAATCAATTCAATTGCATCATGATTTTCGTGCGGCGGAATATTTTCCGATTCAATTAAACTTAAAATTAATCGCAACATCTCCGAAAAAGAAACATCAGGAAATAATTGTTTGGGAACTCCTTCCAGTATTTCGATAACATCTTCTAATATTTCAACAACATTTTCAATTTTTTCTTTGACCTTTTTTTCAATTCTTTTTTCGTTTTTTTTACGTGGTTCGTTGCCTTCCTGCGGTTCAACAGTTGCCGGATCATTTTTGTTGTAAAGTTGTTGCAGTATATTTTTGGTTTTTTCTATCCAAACTTGGGGCGGTTGTTTCAAAGGCGGCGAAAAATCAACATCAAACAAATCCTTGAGTTGTTTCCAACTTGTTCGTAACAAATCAAAGGTTTGATTATATTGCGGGTTTTCCGGATCAATTTTTGATTGCCAAGTATCGCCGACTGTTACCGGTAAAAACTCCGTGTAATAACGATCCAATTCCGAAAGTAAATCTTGTTTTGATTTCTGATCATGTTGTAAAAAAGTTTCGACATTGGGATGCCGAACCAGTTCGGCGAATGCAGAAAATGTTTGAGATTCCAGAAAGGCGGATGCTGTTTCAAGAAAACGGTAAATAGATGTTTGTTTTACTGGAGTTCCTTCAACACGCCGTGTGGGAATATCTGCCTGTTCAAGCCGTTGTTCGATAAACGGAATTACTTGCGGGTCAGGAACTCCAATAATAATTTTATCAGCAGCATACTTTCCGCCAAGATCGGCAATTTTTTGTAATACAATATTGGCTTGATGTTCAGGATGTTCAACAATTTTGATTTGTTCATCATCAATAGAAGGATTCAATATAAATTTTTCATTGTCCCACGCCTCAGGAATTAAACAACCGAAATTGTCAAATTTTTCCTTGAATGATTCCGGCGCAAAAACTACCGCAGTTACAAAATTGCGGAATTTATTTAGAATTTCTTTTTGGGCGCGGTTCATATCAACAAGACCGAGAAGGAAAATTTGAATATTATTTTCGTTAAAACTATTATAAATCCGTTGCAATTCTTGGGGTTCTTGGTGATGAATTGCGAAAAGTCTTGCGGTTTGTAAGTCCCAAACACCGAGTGAATCGAGGAGATGATGATATTTTTTCTGAAGTTTGGTCAATGTTTCCCAGCGCCGAATTTCGTTTTCGATATTCAATTTGTTGCAGAGTTTAACTACTTCCGCAAAATCAAGAGCATCCGCAGCGAGTTCACGGTGAATAGTTGCAAACATTTTTCCCAATATCAGTCGGGTATTGAAATCATCGTGTTTTGGCGGATGTGGTAAAACTTGTGCCAAGAGATCAGGATGTTCGTCTTCCAGTTTGTCTACAGAGTGAATCCAAGCTAACCGTTGTGTCAATTCATTGGCAATTGACTTCCGCAATTCATAAAATTTTTCCGGCAATGTTCCGGGTGTTAAAAATTCCGGCGGGTACCATTCGGGGTTTAATTTTCCGATATCGGCAAGTTTTTCAACTTTTTCCGCAAGCAATTCCTCCAAACGATTCTTTGCCCGTTGACCGGGAAGAACGAGAAGAACATGCCGAAGATCAAATTGTTTGTTTTTTGTGAACCGTTCAATTAAAAAATCCGCTGCTGTCTGAATAAGCGGACGATTCCAGTTGAGAAAAATTCGACGCATAAATGGTTCTTTCTTTTGTAATTGGCTTTTTGTTTTTTTCCCCTGAACACTTCTGGGAATCTCCGAAAAACTTCCGTTTACCACTTATATTGTATTTTTTGTAATCTATCAGTGGAATTTTTATTTTGTGATCACTCTCACGGGGTAAACCCTAATACTGCTGTAATCATTTTTTTTCCGTACCTTTATCGTTATGGCGAAGTTCTCAAAACAATATTTTGACCGTTGCCATTTTTTCCGATTTTTTTCTTTATTGGTATTACAGTTTACCAGTGATTTTGCTATACTTATCGTTGGTTCTGCTATACAAACTCTCCTTGGTAATTCTGGATTTTATGATTTTCAGGAGCCAAGGAGGGTTCCTATGAGTGTTATCTCATTTTCTTGCGAAT
Source organism: Planctomycetaceae bacterium (assembly GCA_031279215.1). GTDB lineage: Bacteria > Planctomycetota > Planctomycetia > Pirellulales > Thermoguttaceae > WRKP01. Next base: position 1,134 of record JAITIZ010000167.1, on the reverse strand, counting down.
CGGTCAATCCCAATTTTTTGCCTATTCCCGAAGTTGAAGCGGATTCTTTTGACACTCCGATTTTTCATGAGATTCTTAAGCCTACCAACTCGGTTGTCTCGACCGCCGAAATCGCCCAGATATTTGAAAAACATCGTTGCCATTTTAGTGGTCGCTATTGGAATGCTCTGAACGTTTTTTTTACCTTTTTCACTCAAATTCTTTCGGGGGGTCTTGTAATAGTGCAAAAGTATCTACACATCTTTTGGGTCATTTTGTTTTTTTGCGGATATTTTTTGCGGTCATGAATTTTCGAGTTGGTGTCATTTTTCAGATTGGTTATTTTGAGGAGTTTCGAGGGGATCCCCTGTCAGAATTTCGAGAAAATTTGAATTTGTTTCGTTTTTTACAAGGACTTTTTTGTTTTTTTGCGTACGCTCTACGTGTCGTAACGCGGATAATTTCGTTACGATTTGTAGGATTTTATAGAATGATTGATTAAACAGATAACGTATTCGGGAGTTCACCTAAGGCGGAATGCCTCCCTTGAATTGATTACAAATTGCTTTGATCTTGTCGAGGTCATAATGGTATGATTCCAGAAAATCAAGAATTCGTAACTAAACAAATAAACCCGAAAGTAAAATACCTGTTGTATAAGGTTTTTTTCGTTTGTGCGTTTTGCCGCTCAAACGAACTAGTAAATTCTTAAATTCAGTTGCTTTGGGCGTTGTTAATCGTATCAATTGCCAGACGATAACCAATGCCATCGAAGCAACAAGTAAACGTTTCATAATGGCAGCCCCTGTTTGTTGCTGCCAATGTTCCATCTCCAACCCGGTACTTTTCATCTGCTTGAAATACGTTTCAATATTCCAACGATAATAATAGCACAACGCCACTAAAGAAGTCGGCACTAAAGACTGATCGGTATTCGTTAACAAAAACCATTCGCTCACCTTCTCCTGTGTTTTTATATCTCGAATACGTGAAATAACTAACCGTAACGTAATCGATTGACCGGCATAAGATTTTCGTTTCCCATTGATTTTATGATTGGCAGGACGATCAAGCGTAACCTTAACTTCGGCGACTTCTTGATAACATTTTCGTCCTTGAATTTTCAACTCAATTGTTCGCTGAAATTGTTCCGTT
>JAITIZ010000166.1 GCA_031279215.1 Planctomycetaceae bacterium | reverse complement strand
TCCGCTAAAAGCACCTTTTTCAAAGATTTCGTCGTACAAAGTTTTTACCATTGTACCTGCCATGTGTTTACCCTCCTTTCCGGGTATTGTTTGTTGAATGGTTTCCTGAATGTGCTTGGGATCAATCGGTTCACGCGATGCCGTATAAAAACAAATCGAATGAACAATTTCCTTAATACGGTCATCCCAAGTCATGTCCTTAAAATTAGCGATGATATCACCGAAATGCTCAACGGCAGTACCATCTTGAATACGTTTTATTGTTTCTACAACTGCACGAGTTTCCGGGCGACCCGGTAACTGATCATAAGGATGATTGTTTAAGTTTGCTCGGATGAGTTTCGATTGCGGTACAAATTCCCGCAACTCGTCCGGTAACCCCGGAAACATGTCCTGATAATATTGAACATCATCCGGTTTATCCTCACCGCAATAAATTAAAACCGCCAACGTAATATAGGGACGAAATGTTTTGCGTGATGTTGGATGTCCGGCACGTTTCCATTTGTCGAAATTCGATAAATCCATGTAAGGATAAACCTGAAGAAAGATAAAATCGTTGGCACCGGATTTATGTTCGATCACGAACAAAACTTCATAACCCAACTGATCATCCACCAATAATCGACTCGTGTAAGGAATATCAATACGTATTTCCCGAAACGGGTCTTCTTTTTTTGAGATTCCGAAAAAATTGGTTCTTGCCGGTTTTAGGTTGCTGACATCAATATTTTTTGCAATTCTGGAATCCACGTAATACCGTAAAATATCGGCGGCAATCATTTCATCTTCTGCCATTTTACGGCAAAAACGATCTTCCGGCACTTCCCAAATTTCTGCTGATTCCGGCAAGTTTTCCGAATCGTCAGGCGGAGTGATCTCTGAATAGTCCGGTTTCATCATATAATTTCTATTTGTTTGGTCAATAGTTCCACGGTACGACATTCCGAGTCTATCGTCAATTCGGGGCGAATATGCGGCAATGAATAAACAATAAATAAACGTTATATTGAGTTATTGAAATAATCCGTTACGTGTAAAACCGATAGGATAAAATCAATTGAAATCGAATAAAATTGCAAACATTAAGTTCTTAACGATTCCACCGGATGCAGTCTTGCGGCACGAATTGCCGGAAGAACACCCGAAGCAACCGCAATAAATATCGCACCGTAAATAATCCAAAATACGGTTGTTGGTTGTACAATTGTTGGGATTTCGTAAAAGGAATAAATTTCTGGACTGAATACATCACTCCGAAGAATATAGGACAAAACTCCCGCAATCTCTTTAATATATTTAACAAATAATAATCCCATTATTAACCCCAATCCCGAACCAACCACCCCAAGCAATAAACTATAACATAAAAATATCTGCATGATTCCGCCGCTGCTCGCTCCCAATGATTTCAAAATTCCGATATCTTTTTGCTTTTCAATAACAATCATGTAAAAAATTGCCAAAATCCCAAAACCGGCAACCGCAAATATCAGAAAAAGTAAAACATTAAGCATTGCCAATTCATTGAACACGGCTGCGAGTAAGGTTTCTTGTTTATCCCGCCAAGTACTCACTTTAAAAAGTTCCTGCGGAAAAACTGCACGAATTTTGTCGCGAATCACATCAATATCGACATCCGGTTTGGCTTTAATCAAAATTTGCGTTACTGTTGGTTTACCGGTTGCCGGATCAAACATTCCGCGAAGTTGCTGCAATTTCTCTATCGGTACAAAAACAAGACTCTTATCATATTCCATCATTTTACTTTCATAAAGATCGACGACCGTAAAACTGTCGCTCTGAAGTTTAAGCGGAACTCCGGCTGTTGGAAACGTAATCATAACATCATCACCGGGAATCAACGCCAGACTATCAATAACTCTTTTTTGACCGGTCTCCGAATCAACCTGATCCACACGATTATAAAGCGAAATACCAATCCCAATAATGACACCGGCATGTTGTTCTATTGCCGGATCGAATTTTTTTACTGGAGTGCTTGGAATCTCGGCAAACGGATCATACGGTAATTCCGGTTCTTTTGAGGAGTTTCCGGTTATAGAATTTCGTGCGGCGTTCTGTTGTTTTTCGAGCCGAATACGTTCTTCTTCATATTTGATACGAATTTTTTCCCGTTCGGCAAAATTGTTGCGCCGGTATTCCCAACCGGCGTAACGCATACTATGCCGGTAAGCTCCGCGCCCGTTATTGCCGACTCCTTGCGTGTCGTAACCGTTTTCATGAAGTTTGAAACTTAATTCGCGCCGATTATTCGGATGCTGGAGATATTGGGTAATTTCGCTAACCCGACTTTGCGTAACAGCGTCAATTCCCATCAACTCTATCGGAACACTAATCGGTTCCCCTTCAATTCCAATCCGAAATGTCAACATAGCAGGAATTGCAATCATCGGCGTCATCTCTTCAATCAAATCACCGGCAACTTCCCGAATCCGATCAATATGCCACGCCGCATCGGGAAATCCGCGATTAGCGTCCATCGATTCCACTGTTACATCACTGAGAATCCCGTGAATCCGAACCTGCATCTCGTTCGTAAAACCAAGCATCACCGCATTGACCACAATCATTGTCGCCACGCCAAGCGTAACACTAATAATCGACGCCAACGCAATATATCGCGTTAAAAGATAACGCCAACAGAGTAACAATTTATACATCGTAAAGGCTTCCTTGCCTGTAATAATAATTGTTCAATAAAAAGGATTTTTTGTAATATTTCAGTAATTTCAGATTGACGATTTTAGATTACAGATTTTATTAATCATCAATCTACAATCTGAAATTACTGAAATATTATATTTTTTTAATTTCCTTTAGTTTGATTCTAATGTTATTTTTCTTCCCGGCATTGTTCTTCGTTGTGATTTCGTGGTTGTTGATGACGAAGAGTTGGGTTTTGTTGTTTCGGTACTTATTGTTTCCGGTTCTTCTTTTTTGGTGGTTTCTGTTTTAACCGGTTCGGTCATTTTTGTTTCCGTTTCTTTTTCTTTATTTATCTCCGGTTCTTCGGTGATTAACAGTTGCGGTTTTCGTGTTGGCGGAGTTTTAATTTCAGCCGGTTTTTCCTCTTTGAGCGTTTCAGATTTAGGCGTTTCAGGTTCGTCACCCCAAAGAGTTGGCGGACGTTTCACCGGAACCGATGGCAATGCCGAAGTTGTTTCTTTGGGTGTTATGTTAAGTTTCTCTTCTAATGTTGGTTTTTGTTCCGGTTCATCATCCATCAATGTTGGCGTTTTCTTTGTAGTGGAAGAAACCGCAGGAGTTGAAGACGGTTTAATCGAAGAAGCCGAAATATCAGGTGTTGGGGAAAGTGTTTCAGTTGGAGAGTCATCTGGTTTCGGTATCGGTTTAGATATGGATTCCGATTTGGGAAGCGGCGATAAATCAACCGGTTTGTCTTCATCAAGAAGCGTTAGGGATGCACTACGTGACGGCAATGTTATCGGCGGAGTTGCGGAAATTGAAGTTGACGTTGGTGAAGTGGTTAATGTTGACGTTGATTCTGCCGGTTTTTTCGGTTTTGCAACAATATTTGCGGCTGGTATTCTTGTATTCGTAACCGGAGAGGAAGGAACAGATTCCGTTTTCAAATCATCCTTGATTTTAATAACAATCGCTTCACCTTTCGCCAGTGCGTCAATTCCATCAACCGCAAGAGCGAAAAG
>JAITIZ010000097.1 GCA_031279215.1 Planctomycetaceae bacterium | reverse complement strand
CAACAAATAAAAGCGGTAAACTGTTACTCGATTCCTCACTCGGAACAACCGGTCAAATTACTCTGAACGGTGAAAATGAATTTACCAACGGAATCACCATGTCCGCCGGAACGTTGACTTTTGGTAACGATAAATCACTCGGAACTTACGTAACAAATACAACAACACCAACCGATTCACAAGGTCAATTAACCGCAACCGGAAACGCAACCATCATCATCAACAACGACCGCACGCTCTCAAACCGCTTCGTTGTCAATCCCAACAATTCATTGATATTTAATAGCACCACTGGAAACACATTGACTATTAACGGTGTTACAAATATCGGAACCGCAAATAACGGTTACGGTGGTGCAATTCAGATTGATGCAGTCGATGTCCATGGCGGTCTCTTTTTCGAGAGCGTTGATAATTCCGGTAAATTGATTATTCAAAACAACGAAGCAAACTTTGGCGGAGGAATTGGAAGTTCTTTAGCATCGGGTTCTGTCAATCTCAATTTTGATCCTATAGAAACAAAACATTTTTCGTATAATAAAGCAGCGGAAAGCGGCGGCGCATTTTATCTTGGCAGTAGTGACGGTTCGTATCTCTACTTGGGAGAAAATAATTTGTTTAACGCGAATCAGGCAACAACTGGTAACGGCGGTGCTATTTTCAGCAATCACGTATTCATTGCCGGTAACTCACTGCTCAAAGACAATCTGGCAAGCGGCAAAGGTGGCGCGATTTACGCTTCAGGAATAAAAACTAATCAAGTTGTTGTGTTAAATACCGAGCAAGGTAATATCGCCTTCACCGGCAACCAAAGTGATGTAACAAATTTTATGACTCCCGATGGAAATCCAAACTCCATTCATTTTGTACAAAATACCACGTTGCTTGTTTCTGGCAACAACAATATTTATTTCGACGACCCGATTTCAAGCGGTACAACCGGCAATAACAGTTTCGCGAAATTCTACGGTACCGGTTTTGTTCAGTTCTTGGGAAGTAACCGATTGAATACCACCGGATTTACCGGAACAAATAGTGTTGACAATTATGCGGGAACATTTCGGCTTGCCGATAATGCCGACTTTGACGCAAGCGGCGCAGGAATATTTAATGTTTCAACAAATGCAACACTTTCCGGAAACGGAACAATAACATCAAGCAGCGATGGATTCACGGTTGCCGGAACCATCTCACCCGACAGTGAACGTTTCGCCATTCCTAATTTCGATACAACAACCAACACCTTCGGCACTGCCGTAACAACAATCGCCGACGCAAACAAAATCGGAACACTTCATTTAATAGGCAATGTTCAACTCAATAGCGCAACACTCCGAATCGATACCGCAACAGGAAATAATTCGGACAAGATTATTGTTGCCGGTGATGTCGGATTAAACGGAACAATAACCATTGACTTCAACAGTTTGCACGAAAACGGAACCTTTGAAATTGTTCAGGCTAGCGGAACCATGTCTCCGTCGCCAACACTGAATTTCCAACTCAACGGCAATAATCTTACCGGTTCACGAGTTACGGGTTATTTGTCGGGAATAGTGAACGAAAACGTTCTTTCCGTTACACTCTCTGCTCCGGCACAAAATACTGTTTCGGCGTGGAACGGTTCGGGAACCGGCACCGCCGATTGGAATTTGTCCGCCGCCAATTGGGATAACGGATTGAACAGCCAATTTCTTGGGCAATTCCTCGACGGCGATGCTGTTACCTTCACCAACGTCAACGGAAGAGACGCAAGCACTTCACAAACAATCACTATTGACGGAACCGAAAAAACTGTTGCGGAAATGACGGTCGGCGGAGCGGAAACTAATCTCGCCTTCAACGGTAAAATCGTAACAAACGGAACTCAAACAACCCTCGCTTCCAACAACAGCGGTAAATTGATCCTTGATTCTTCACTCGGTTCCACCGGACAAATAACCTTGAACAATGAAAACGAATTTACTAACGGAATGACCATGTCCGGCGGAAAACTGATTATCGAGAACAATAAATCGCTTGGAACTTATGCAACAGATACAACAACACCGGCAGATTCCCAAGGGCAATTAACCGCAACTCAAACCGGCTCCAACGCCGCAACCGTAACATTCAATGATTCCCGTATCATTAAAAACCGCTTTGTTGTTGATCCGACCGGTTCTTTGACTTTTGATATTGCAACAGGAAAAACGTTGACGATTGACAGCGTTCAAAATACGGCAACAGGTAATGACGGTGTTGGCGGAGCCATTCAGGTGAACGCCAGCGGTAACGATAAACTTCGCTTCACCGGTAACGCCGCCTTGACCTTGCAAAACAACGAAGCCGAAAACGGCGGAGGAGTGGGAAGTTTTCACGCCAGCGGTAATAGTTCTCTGGATTTTTCCGGTTTAACCGCACTAAGATTTTTGAACAATAACGCATCTCAAAACGGCGGAGCGGTTTTCACCGGAAGCAGCGCAACGTTTTTTGGGAATACCTTGTTTCAAAATAATCTCGCAGGCGAAAACGGCGGCGCAATTTATGCCGACGGAAACGGAACGAATAATACAATAACACTCAATACCGCCAACGGTAATATCGCTTTCACCGGCAACAGAAAAAATGTTACGAATGTTTCCGTGCCGAATGGTTCTGCAAACTCTGTCCATCTTGAAAAAAATACCGCACTGAATATTTTCGGCAACAACAATGTTTATTTCGATGATCCCATCTCCAGCGGAACAGCCAACGCCGGTAACAGTTTCACGAAAAACGGAAACGGTTTTGTCCAGTTTGCCGGCAATAACCGGCTGAACACCGACGGTTCAAATGTTACAAATACAGTCGATATTCAGGCAGGAATGTTCCGTGTTGCTGACGGTGCGGTGTTCGACGCAAGCGGCGCAGGAATGTTTAACGTTGCAACAAATGCCGTGCTTGCCGGACAAGGACAAGTGATCGCCGGAAGTAACGGGTTCAAAATTAACGGAACGATTTCTCCCGACAGCGACCGTTTTGAAATTCCAAATTTCAGTACAACAACCAACTCTTTTGAAACCGCACGGACAACCATTGACAACGCTAAAAAATACGGAACACTCACATTAGACGGCAATGTTCAACTCGACGGCGCAACACTTCAAGTCGATCTGTCAACAGCGTCCGCTTACGATACGATAAATATTACCGGAACTGTTACTTTCGGTACGAATAAAAATATTATCGAAGTCGATTCATGGGACGCCGGAAATTTCAGTATTTTCTCCGCCGCATCGATTGCCGGTGTTACGCCGAATGATCAGTTTTCCGTCGAATGGCAAGGGCAAACACTCTCGGCAAACGATTATGTTTTGAGTTATATCAATAACAATTCCGTCTTAAATTTACAAACGTTCAAAGATCAGAAGCCTGATAATTTTTATGTTTGGGATGAAGAAACCGATCACGGCGGGAATTTGAATAATGACGATAATTTTCCGAATAATGTGATCGTCCATTATTCCGGCGACGGTTTAGAAGATGTTACGGTTAATGATCAAGTGGAACTCGCCGGTCTGGTCGTCTCAACCAGCAGCGACTATCATTTTCACGGACAAACAAAGGACAGCAACGCTTCGATTATTATTACAGAAAATCCCAACTTTACCGACCAGCGTTTCAACGGTAAACTTGCCGTTATCGGTAATTCTACGGTTGATCTTGATGTTGCTATTGACGCAATAAACGGAAATTATTTTCAGGACAGCACAGTAACAATTTCAAACAGCAACGCATTAGGAACATTCAAGCAAGATGAAAACGATGAAACAAAATCAGCCGGACAAACAACCGTCGCCGGAAATGTAACACTGGAAATAAACGGTAATATTGAAACGGAAACACGCTTTGTTGTTGCGGAAAACGCCGCACTCAATATCACCGGCAACGCCGAAAATGCCGTAAAATTCTCCGGTGTTAATGCAGAAAATATTAACGGTGCGGCGTTCAGTTTGGAAAGCGGTTCGAGTTTGAGTATCAGCGGAAATACCGTTATCGCCGACAACAAAACATCCGGCGAAGGCGGCGGTATCTACGCCAAAAACAGTACCGTTGTCCTCGATAGTTCTGAAGGCGGTATCGAAATTACAGATAATATCGATACAACAACAACAAGTTCGGCAAGAAGCAGTGATATTGTGTTGGCTGGAGAAGAAAATATAATCACTGCCGTCGGAAAAAATGAAACAACAACCGGTACTGTCATCGGTTCCATTAACGCCGCAACAGATTCAAGCGGGAATAAATTGGTTATTGATACAGATAGTTTTTTGCAAACCGGTGAAAGTAAACTAAACGACAAGCCGTCCGCCAATCCGTCTGATAATGAAGTTATTGTCAGCAAAGGTCAATGGCATGTTCTGGATACTTTCGATGTCGGCGGAAGTCTCATTTACGTTGACAAAAATGGAACCATTACCGGCAGTGGAACTCCTACTTCAAGTGATTATAAAATTTACGGTCATTTAAGTCCTGATAACGCAGAGCTTAGCGCAACAACAACCGTCATCAGAAGAGATCAGCAAATCGGAACATTAACTCTTGCTGGAACGAATATTACATTTGACGGTGCACAAATTGATGTTGAATTGATCGGCACTCAAAGCGACAAAATTGTTGTTTCAGGAAATCTAAATTACGGAACAAATAAAAATATCATCAACGTTAATTCATGGGCAAACGGAACGAACTTTACCGTTTTGGAAAATTCAACTATTGATGCTTCAAAATTCACCGCCCGTATTGGAAACGAAGAAATTCCGACAAATTATACACGAACTCTGACTCTGGAGTTACAAAAATCAGGCAACTCCCTGATACTCAGCACTTCCGCACCCGAAAACGAAATAAAACGCCTTCGCTGGACAGGAAATAGTAACAATTATATTGATATGGCGTCCGACAATAACTGGGTTGATGATTACGGAGAACCGGTTCAATTGGCTCCCGGCGATTTTCTCGAATTTGACTCAACAGGAAAACAAGGCGAAATTATTCTCGGAACAACCGATAACTCCATCGGCGGACGAACTGTTTCCGGTACAAAAATTACCGGCGGAAATTACACTTTTACCGGCGGCAGCCTCTTCGGTGTCGGAACAACAACAACTCCCGCCAACTTGACAATTGCCGATGGAAATGTCGAATTTCAAAATCATGTCTTCTTCGACGGGAATATTCAACTCCTTAACGGTTCAAAAACAACATTAAGTAACAAAAAAGCATTTCACGCCGAAGGAGATTTTAGCCTTGCTCAAACGGCCGCTCTGATAATTGAAGTCGGTAACGATATTATCCGAGGAAAAAGTGTTACGCTGAATGGTGCGGTTTCGGTAATCAACGAACCCGTTCCCACAACACATCGACCGCATGTGTTCAGTAACATGATTACCGCAACAGAAACACCGCTCGATACCGGACAACTGAATACGATTTTTAATAATACCAAAGGTCTCATAAAACGTGAAGCGGTCATCAGTACAGATAGTAACGAAAATTATGTTATGGATTTGAAATACAACGCTATTCCGCTCACTGTTTACGCCGACGAACACCATTTTACCAAAAATCAAGGTGCGTTGGCCGCTTACTTTGAACAAACATTCAACCGATGGGAACATGAAAATTTTGAACTCGAATTAATGAAACTCAACGATACCGAACTTGATATTATGTTCGATGATCTTGCCGGAGCAGCGATTCACGCCGAAGCAAAACATCTTGCTCTTACGAATCCTTACCGAATAATCGCACGGTACGGGAATAGACAAAATGAAAACACACAGCGTTACAATTACAAGACCCTCATCCGTTCCCAATGTTCCAAACGTACACCGTCAACACAACAACTCTGGTTTACCGTACAGCATCGCGAAATAGAACAACAAAGCGACGGCAACGCCCCGCAATTCAATATTTCCCGTACAAGTATGATGCTTGGCGGAGATTGGAAAATGACTCCTGAATTGCTTATCGGCGGCGTGTTTGGTTACGGTAATCCCAAACTATTCCAAGTTGGAAACGAAATCAAAGCAGAGGATTACACCTTCGGAATCTATGCCCAAACAAAACTGAATACCCATTTGATCTTAAACGGATTTTTCGGTTACGGTAATCAATCGTATCAAGGAAAACGCCGTACATTGAATACGCTTGTTCATTCCGATTATGACGGAAACGCCGTTTTCTCCACACTGGAACTCATCCGAAAATTGACCATCAGTAACAATATTGTCCTGTTGCCGACACTTGCCGCCGATTATCAACAAGCCCGCACCGAAGACTTTATCGAAACAAAATCAGACCTGCTCCAATATCATTTCAAAAACAGTAATATCGACCAATTCATTATACGGTTCGGATTAAATTCGCGGTGGAATGTTTCAAAAAATATTGATTGGGAAACACGTTTACAATACGGCCGCCGTCTGGATAACAATAAAGGAACACAAATTCAAAGTACCATCGCCGACTCTTCTGCTGCGCCCATGAGGTTGTACGGCGTCAACGGAGGACGCGATCTGTTTAACTTCGGATTCGGCGGTCAATACCGTTTCGGAAAATCAGACAGAATAACCGCCTTCGGACATTATGACTTCGACCGTTGGAACCGATCAAAATCACACACCGCCGAACTCGGCTTTTTCCTTAATCGATAAAAAATTGTCTGAACTATGATTCACAGGATTTTTGTAATTTATATGATTTATAAATATTTTCACGTAATCGTAATTCAGATAAAATCATAACAATCATACAAATCACAAAAATTATAATTCAGACAATTACACACTAAAATAATTATGAAACGAAATATAATATTCCTGATTGTTGCTTTTTTGATTGGAGTTGTTCTCATTGATTTTATCGTTGCGCAACAACCGCCAACACCGCAATTACCGCCTCAACCGCCGACAACACAACCGCGTTCCGAACAATCTGTTGTTTCGGGCAATTCGTCCGCGCCTGCTCCAACGGAACCGGATTCAAACAATGCCGCCATCAATCGTGAATTAGCGGAACAACTCCGCCGCGCACGAACTCAACAACAACGTCCCTCGCGTCAAACATCACCAGAACGCCGAGGACTTATCACCATGAACCTTTCCGGTCTGGAAACATTCGGCGATGCACTCGGTACTGATTTCAACAGCGGAATCAATACAATTACCATCTCAGAATCAATCACACTTGATAAGACTTTCTTTTTGAGTTCAAATATTAATAATCTTTCCAATGGAGTATTCCAAAGTAATTTGAAACCGCTTATCGGCGGTCCGACCATTGCGCTTGTACAAAATTACAATGGAACATTGACAGCAGGCACACAGTATTATATTAATTTAACGGATATTCCAACGGTATTGAAAAACGAAGTTGTTGCACATTTGGGACAAATTGCGTCCGGCAGTTCGAAGGATTCGGGTGTTACGGTAACATCGGGATTGATCGATTTTGTTAAAAATAATCCGATTGATCCGGAAAAACTCAATTTGGATACAGAAAATTCTTTTGTCCAATTTGAGGTTCCAGAAGGCGGAGACGGAAGTTACAATCACGCAACAAATTTTCAGAACGGACAGATTTCATACGATTATTTTGCTCAATATGAAATTCCAATGGATACCGGCAGTGCAACGTATGGTCTTGGGCGTCAGAAAATTACGGAAAACATGACTCCATTTCCAACAGATCGGCTTATTTTCGATTACAGTTTTTTCCACAACGTACCGCTTCCGTACCGCCGCATGTCGGTTAATCGTTACACATTAGGATTCGAGAAAACGTTTCTGAATCGAAATTTTTCATTTGAAATGCGTTTACCTTTAGCAGCAACTCTTGATCATAATATTTATACCGATAATAACAACGAATTACATGTTTTGCAGGTCGGCGATATGACAATGATTTTGAAATATCTTCTTTTTAACAGTAAAAAATTATCAATGACGTCCGGTTTAGCAATTTCCGTACCATTTTCAGAAGACACTCATCTTTACGATGCAGTAACAAATCGGGAAATGATTCGGCGTCAAAATAAGAGTTATCATTTAATGCCTTATATTGGGTTGTTATATTTTCCGTTTCAGAATGAGCGTACTTTTTTTCAGGCTTATTTTCAGGTTGATTCAACGGTGAATGGAGATCCGGTTGATATTGCCGACCTTCTTTCCGCAGATCAAAAAATGATTTCTCTCGGTAAAATTTTTGACCGAACATTTTCTTATACATCCTTATCGCTCGGTTATTGGCTTTACCGAGATTACAGCCGTAACGGAAAATTAAAACAAGGCGTCAATGTGATAAGCGAATTACACTGGACGCAATCGTTAGATCGTGCCAAAGGTATTCGGTATGAGCAAGGTAATTACCAATTTGTCATTGGTGCAGATCGGGGAAATTACTCGGTACTCAATTCGATGCTTGGGTTACGATTTCTTATGAACGAAAAAACAAGTATCGGATTAGGATATTCATTTCCCCTCAGTAATCAACGTCAATTCGACGGTGAACTTCGTTTAACCTGTAATCGATACTTTTAAATTCGAAATTCAAGGAACAAAAAGGATGATAAAGATATTGGAATAACAATCTATTTTAATAACCCTTTACTATAATTGATTCCATTTTCCTCCGTCCTGAAAAGACAAACAAAATTTCAGATTGATGATCTCAGATCGCAAATTTTATTAATCATCAATGTTAGGTGGTCGAAACACTTCAATTTCCAATGTGCGTGTTTAAAATGTTAAAAACAAATGATACTTACTTAGAATTTAATCGGGCAAGTAGTTCCGCAATTTGTTTATCTTTTTCCGCAATAACCTGCTCCTTTTCCGCAATTGCTTGTTTCTTCTCGGCGGTTAATCGTTCATTTTCTTCGGAGCGTTTTTTGAACTCGTAACGGATTTTTTGCATCTCTTCGTTAAAATCACCGTCCACAATTTGTCGAATTGATTCTTCCGTTTCCATTAACTGACGATCTTCATCGGAAGAGGCAACATACGATAAAACCTCGGTCATACGCCGAATATTCTTATTGTTGGACGGTTGAATATATTTCTTGAAATGACCGTTTCTGTCCACAAAATAATTCTGTTCAAAAAGACTCAAAAGAGCATCCAATTCCGTCTTAATAGAACGATGAATCCGTGAAGTCTGGATAATAATACAGTCATGCGTTAATTGTTCCGCAAAATCATCTTTGGCGACAATAGGAGTGTTTGTTACCAGATCAATGTATTCACGGGCTATTTTAACTGCAGGAGTTGGAATATGTTTCAGCTCAAATCCGAGAATATAAATTGTGATGATATGCAAGGGGATTTTTTGAAGCCCCACAAACGGAACGGCAATTTCATCAACTCGTCTATAATGTTCGGCAAGATAACCGCGAAACCGCATAATATTGAGTGATTTTTTACCTTTCTGAACTTCAATGAGAACTTTTTGGTATTCTCCGGTTGCGGTTTTAATTGTTGCAATAAAGTCAAGCCGAAAGAATGTCATTGCTCCTGGTAATTGTAACGGCGGTAATTGGGAAACAATATCCGTCGGAATAGGGTATTCCTGAGGCTTAAATTCTATCTGTTCGACTTCCTGATCAAGCAATGTCTCAATAAAAAAACGGGCATTTTCCGTATCATCCATAAGACGTTTGAAGACAACATCGTAAATCGGATTGGCAATAATAATTTCATTATTCATAGGAATTCAAGAGATAATGTAATAATGTAAAAAATGTTAAAAACAATTGATGCTGATTATTTTGAAATTTGGAGGATGAATCATTGGTAGGTCAACACAGATGTGATGTTTAGCGAAACATCCGTCTATCCGTATTCACCTACCTTTGTTTACCTTGTAACACATTTTCACTATTAATTTTAACAGCGTAATTGGAATTTAGCAACAAGTTGTTGTAAATTGGTTGCGGTACAGCTCATTTCATTGGCGGCACTGGCGGATTCTTCTGCGGCGGCGGTATTTTGTTGAGTTACGGCGTCGATTTGCTGGAGGCCGATCGTTACTTGAGCCACACCTTGTGCCTGTTCATTACTCGCAACCGCAATACCTGCCACAAGATCGGTTGTTTCCTTAATTTGTTTGACAATTGTATTGAGAACCTCCGAAGTATGTGAGACAACTTCACCTCCGCGATTAATTTCTTGACCGCTGGTTTGAATCAAATCGGTTGTTTCTTTGGCCGCTTTCGCACTGCGGGCAGCCAAATTGCGGACTTCTTCGGCAACCACCGCAAAACCTTTACCATGGGCTCCTGCCCGCGCCGCTTCCACTGCAGCATTCAACGCTAACAAATTTGTTTGGAACGCAATATCATCAATAACCTTGATCACACGTTGAATTTCGTTTGAGTTTTTAGTAATTCGATCCATTGCAGCAGTCATTTCTTTCATTGCTTCTTGACCATTTGCGGCGGCATGAGTTGCTTTTTGTGCAAGATCGTGGGCTTCACCGGCACTTTGGGCGTTGGCTTTGGTTTGGTTGCTGATTTCGCTCATGGACGCCGTGATTTCTTCAAGACTAGCTGCGGATTCTTGAGCTCCGCCGGATAACGTTTGCGATGCAGATGAAACTTCATTGGAACCCGTCGCAACTTGTTTAACCGTTTTGTCAATTTCCTGCAAAGTAACATTAACCTGATCGAGCATTTGGGACAAATTCTGATTCATCGTGTCCAATGATCCTTTTTCTTTAACAGTAACACACCAATTACCTTCTGCTAGAGAATTGGCCAATGTATTGATGGTTTTATAATCGTCCAAAATTGATTCACCGACGGTTGCCATTTCGCCCACTTCGTCTGAACGTTGAGTTAATTCCCGCCCGATTTCTTCACTCAAATCGCCTTCTAAAACAATCTTTTTGAGTGTTTTCATCACCGCAGTCAATCCAATAGTGATATTTCGGCTCAAAATAAAACTGATGACAATTCCGGTAAGAATGGCAAAAATAACAACAAAAATAATCAGGGTACGTGAAATATTGACAACATCTTTCGTTTTATCGGAAACTTCTTTAGTATGATCAGATATTTTTGCAACTAATATTTGAGTATTATCAAAAATTCTTTTGGTAATTTTGTCTTGGGCTTGTTGATTTTGGGCTTGTACGCCAACGGCATCGACAAATTTATTGTTAATATTTTCCCAATCCTTCATTACTTTTGTGATTTTTTCTACGAGATCTTTAGCGTTTGGTATAATAAAAGACTCGTGAAGCCGGTTAATTTTTTTGTCGAACAAGTCAAAATACTTGTTAATTTCTTCAGATACTTTGTTTTGTTGTTCGATATGTTTAGGATTTTGGAACGCAAGACTCAAATCTCTATTTAGGATTTTGATATTGGCGGCTATCTCAAGCAGATTGACGCTTTCACCGTAATTTTGAAGATGCCGCATGCTCAACGGTGTTCCTTCTTTTTCAAAATTTTCATAAGTATCCAACACGGTTTGAATGAGTTTTTTGATAAGAGTTTCACAATCGGATACGATCTTAATCCGTTCTCTCAAAATTTGTTCAATATTTTCTTGTAAATTTTTATAGGCGGTATCAAGATCATTAAATTCCTGGCTATCTTTGATAACATCTTTAAGCAGTTTCAAATTTTCCGGGTTAACTATGTTTTCATAGATTTTTTTTGCAGCTTCGATAGCAAGTTTTGTGCTCATGGTTACTTCATCAGAAAAGGCGGGATCTTTTGTTCCTGAATGATTGGCTGATGCGATTTGCCCCAAATAGATATCATTTGTTGCATCGGTAATGTTTTGTGTGATAGTGATTTGGTTTAGAATATTGTCTAAGCCCAATTGAGCTTTGATCAACGCATAAAAACCAACACCGCTGACAGTGATCAAAAGTAGAATAACAAGGAAAAACCCGATTGTGAGTTTTGTACTGATTTTAAATTTGTTTAACATAAAATATAATGGTTGTTAAAGTGAAAAAAAGAACTTAAAAACATAATATGTGAAGCCGTAAACGCTCAAGTAAACATGTTTTGTGTTGTTACAAAATTTTCTTCATATTTCTTGGTTGTAATCTATTGCGGCGATTCACAGAGGATTTTACGGATGGGATGTTCCGATTGTTCAGAAGCCAAGAACTGTTTTGTGAGAAAAATAGAGAAGCAGTTTTTTGTATCCGATTCAAAACAAAAATTAATTTTGTTGACCGAAAGATAAAAATAGCAGGGAGTAATGAGAAAAATACTCTGAAGGTAACTTCTAAAAACTAATATTAGGAGGAACGCAGGCGTCTCGCCTGCCCTGTTTTTTTACAAAAAACGC